>CAZJNL010000307.1:0-6236 GCA_964546515.1 uncultured Oscillatoria sp. | reverse complement strand
CGCCCCAAAATATCGAGCCGCTCCCGACCGGCTCCCATAAAAATTGACCCTTCGTAACGATTTCCTGGGTAGAGGTCGTGCATGCGATTGAAACACCGCAACAAAGTAGTCTTGCCGCACCCCGAAGGGCCAATCAGCGCCGTCACCAGGTTTTCCGGCACTTTTAGGTTGATGTTCTTGAGCGCGTGAACCGAGCCGTAATAAAAGTTGAGATTCTTAACCTCAACCTTAGGCTTGATTCCATTTGAATCGGACACTTGTTTTTGTGTAGCTTCTACCATTTTATACCTCGGCGGAAACGATAGCGCAGATAAATTGCAATTGCATTCATGGCCAATGTCATAACAGTCAGCACAATGCCGGCAGCCGCCGCATTCAGCTGAAATGCCGGTTCCGGACGGGACACCCAGTTGAACATCTGAATCGGCATCACCGTAAAGGGTGCCCGCAACCATGAAAACGAAATATAAGGAAACTCACTCTTAAAAGGAGAATCCGGCAAAAAGGCGATGAAAGTCAGAGCGCCAATCGTGATGATGGGAGCAGTCTCGCCAATCGCCCGCGCCAAACCAATAATCACCCCCGTAATAATGCTGCCGGTCGAGTAAGGCAAAACGTGATCCCAAACCACCTGCCACTTGCTCGCCCCAACAGCGTAAGCCGCTTCGCGAATACTGCTCGGAATCGCCCGCACAGCCTCGCGAGTCGTAACAATCACTACAGGCAAAATCAGCAGCGCTAGGGTTAAACCGGCAGTCAGCACGCTCTCCCCCAAGTTTAACTTATACACAAACAAACCCAGCGCCAGCAAACCGTACACAATCGAAGGAACGCCAGCCAAATTAGTGACATTCACCTCTATCAAATCGGCTATCCAATTTTTCCGGGCGTACTCTTCCAGATAAACCCCCGAAGCCACTCCCAGCGGAATCGCCGCTAGCGCTGTTACCAGCATCACCAGCCCTGTTCCCACCCAGGCGGAGAGAATTCCCGCTTCTGCCGGTCTGCGGGAGGGAAAGGAAAAAAAGAACTCCCAAGAAAGACGCTGCGAACCGTCCATCGCCAACTGTACGAGCAGCGCCAGCAGCACAACCAGCCCCACCAGCATCGACAGCAATCCGACAATCGCAAAAATCCCATCTGCCAACTTGTTGCGAGCGATAATCCCTCGCATTTTCCGGATTTCTTTCCCTGACATATCAGTAAATTTCCCGATAGCGCTTGCTCAGAAAATGCCCTACAATATTTAAAACCAAAGTCATCAGCACCAGCGTAAGCCCTGCCGCAAAAATCGTTTGGTATTCCAAACTGCCGTGAGGCAAGTCGCCCAGACTCACCTGCACAATATAAGCTGCAATTGTAGCAGCCGGCTCCATCGGGTTCCAAGTCAGATTCGGCTGCAGCCCAGCCGCAATCGCCACCACCATTGTTTCGCCCACAGCGCGGGAAATACCCAAAATGTATGCCGCTGTGATTCCCGAAATGGCAGACGGAAACACCACTCGCACCGCAGTCTGCAAGCGCGTCGCCCCCATCGCGTAAGAACCCTCCCGCAGAGACACTGGAACCGCCCGCATCGCGTCCTCACTGATAGAACTGATGAAAGGAATAATCATTATTCCTATCACTATCCCCGCACTCAGCATATTAAAACCGGGCAAGTCAGGGATAACTTTCTGCAACAGCGGCGTCACAAATAACAGGGCGAAATAGCCGTAAACTACAGTGGGAACACCCGCCAGCAATTCTAAGCAGGGTTTGACGACCTCCCGCAGCCGGGGAGTTGCGAATTCGCTCAGGTAAATCGCAGAAATTGTGCCCAGCGGTAACGCTACCGCGAGAGCAACTGCTGTCGTTACCAAGGTTCCTGAAACTAAGGGCAAAATTCCGTAGTGAGCGTCAGCAAACAAGGGCGTCCACTGGGTGTCTGTCAGGAAGTCTAGCAGGGATACTTGCTCGAAGAAAGCCAGGGATTCGTAAATCAAAATGGCGACGATTGCCACCGTCGTCGCTACTGACGAAAGAGCCGCCAAAAATAGCATAAACTCAATCACCCGCTCCCGCAAATTTCGCACAAATTTGGCGAAGAAGCGCTCCCGTCTGGATAGTTGCAGTAGTTTTTCAGTCATAAATCCGTTTGATTTCCCCTCATTATGGGGTCTTCTCGTTGCCGGCGCGGATCTTTCCTAAGAGGCAGAACCTCTCGATTGACCTTCCCAGGCAAGAGGCAGCAGCCCACTTGATTGGCGTTCCCAGCGATGGAGCATCCTATTTTTGTAAACCCATCTTTTGTAGGACAGGCATCTTGCCTGTCCCACAGCTATTTTTTCGCACAGGCTGAACGCAGCGCTACAGAAAATGAACAGACTTACAAAATCGGGATGCTCCCCCCAGCCTGAGCCTGGGAACGAGAATTAAATTACTGACTTGCCTCGCGCTGCAGCAGTTCTTGAATCTCTAGCCCTATCGCTTCTTGACCGCCAAACACAGTACCGAGCTTGCCATTCTTGAAATGCCCGCTTGCAATTGTGTAAGCTTGACCCGGCAGGGGAACGTACTTGACTTCGCTCGCCAATTTACTGGCATTGCTCAGGTAAAAATTCACAAACTCCTTCACCTCTGGCCGGCTGGCCGCCTTGCTGCTCACATAGATAAACAGAGGGCGAGAAAAAGGTTTGTAAGTCCCGTTTTCAACCGTCTGTTTGGAAGGCAGCACCCCATTAATCGCCACTGCTTTCAGTTTATCCTTGTTGGCTTCGTAATAAGCATAGCCAAAATAGCCCAAAGCGTTTTTATCCCGGCTCACACCCTGTACCAGTACGTTGTCATCTTCACTGGCGGTGAAATCACCCCGGCTGGCTTTAGCTTTGCCGGCAACTGCTTCGGTAAAGTAGTCAAAAGTACCCGAATCCGCACCCGGACCAAACAGCTTCAGAGCCGCATCTGGCCATCCCTGGCGCACTTGATTCCACTTCGTAACTTTGCCCTGCGCCGCCGGCTCCCACATTTTCTTTAGATCCGCGACAGTCATGCTGCTCGCCCAGTTATTTTGGGGGTTGATCACGACTGTTATGGCGTCATAAGCCACTGGCAGTTCATAATACTGAATGCCCGCCGCTTTGCACGCTGCCATCTCTTCAGCTTTTATCGGTCGGGAAGCGTCAGAAATGTCTGTCTCGCCACGGCAGAACTTTTTGAACCCGCCCCCAGTCCCGGAAATGCCCACCGTAACCCTCACCGCTCCGCCTTTCGCTTTCTGGAACTCTTCCGCTACCGCCTCAGTAATAGGAAAAACGGTGCTGGAACCATCAATCTTAACTGTGCTCGCACCTTGGGACTTCACTGCCGGCACTGACAGCCCCACTGTGGCCGCTACCACTGCCAGCGCACTGATTAATGTCAAGCGCTTTACCTTAAATTTCATCCAGTTTCCCACCATAGTATTGGCTCCCTGACGCTAAATATCGTCTGAACCTGACTGAGTACACAATACCTGTTAACGGCTAATTTACATCTAAAAAAAACCTGAATTTATTGGCGCTATTTCTTATCAATGCGTTAGACTTTCTTTAAGTCTAGGTTAAAGAGATGTCTCGCTCAACCTTTTTCTTATCAATGTGTTATACTTTGTTTAAGTCTAGGTTAAAGGAATGGCTGGCTCAACCTCGTGCGGCGCGGCTGAATTAAGCCATTAGTTCCCTCTCCCCCTGTCCTCTCCAACAGGTGAAATATTTCCGCACCCAAATTGTCGGTCAGTCCTCAGAACCGCTGAAAGCTAGCCAGCATATTGTGTAGGGGTTCCCATCGTTAGTATTATAGATAAAGATGTAAAGAAATGTAAAGAGGCATGCAGGACAAAGTTGTGGTAGTGGTTGGTGCCACCGGCGGCATCGGCAAAGCGGTGACGCGCAAGCTCGCCGCTGCGAGGGCGAATCTGGTACTCGCCGCCAGAGATAGCAAGCGATTAGACGCCCTAGCCGCTGAGCTTCCGGCAGCGGCGCAAGTCTTGCCGGTGCCTTGCGACATCACAGACCCCCAGCAGGTGGATATACTGATGAAGAAAGCCGCTGGCCAATTTGGCCAGATTGACGCCTTGGTCAACGCTGCCGGTGCCGGCATCCTCAAGCAGTACAGCAAACTCACGCCAGCTGACTTGGACGCCATGCTGGATGTCAACCTCAAAGGCAGCTTCTACACCACTCAAGCTGCAGCTGAGGTGATGAAAGAGCGCAAAACCGGCCACATTTGCAATGTAGTCGGGATTCTCGGCAAGCACTCAATGGCAATGGCGGCGGCGTACTGCGCCTCCAAGTTTGGCGTCGTCGGTTTCAGCAAGTGCGTGGCGGACGAGGTGCGCCGGTACGGCATCAAAGTCACCCTATTCTACTTTGGCGGCGTCGATTCCCCCTTCTGGGATACCGTCAGCTTAAAAGTAGACCGCTCCAAAATGCTCACCTGCGAAACAGCTGCCGGTGCCATTATGTATGCCCTCTCAGCTGAACCGCAAGCTGTGCCAATGGAAATCAACATTCAGCCCGAAAGTCACCTGTTTTTCTAACAGCCAGAAACCCGGTTTTTTTGGAAAAACCGGGTTTCTCCCCTAGCTAAGACCTGCGGCTGCTCGTCACGGCACTCACAACCAGAAAAGCCACACCCAGACCAATGGCAATCTCCTCACTCCAAGGCAAAAAAGACCACTTCACCCAATGGGAAAAACTTTCGGCAATCCGGGCAAATGCGTATAAAGCTTGAGCTAGTAGCTGAAACAGAACATAGGCAATCGCGGCGATGCCAACTGCTTTCACAAATGCATTGTTAAACAAGTTCCCCATGACAGTACTCCCAAAAACTTTCGTGAGAAACCGGGTTTCTTTAAGAAACCCGGTTTCTGGCCTTCCCGAAACCTGGTTTCTGACAGTCGCTCACGCTATTTCTGCCAAAAAGTTGCTAAAATTATCTCACAAGTTTGTCTGACAGTCAAGCAAATTTAACTTATCTTCATGGAGATTGACCAGGTTCACTTCTGCGTTGAAGACGCAACTGCGTGGCGCGACTGGTTTGTCAGCCAGATGGGCTTTCAAGCAATTGCCGGTGCGGCCAGCAATCACACCCGCACCGAAATCGTCAAAAGTGGGCCGGTCTGCTTTGTCCTGTGTTCGCCCCTGATACCGGCTAGCCCCGCTCACCGCTTTCTAGCGCAGCATCCTGCCGGTGTGGCTTCCTTGGCTTTTCGCGTCGAAAATATTGAATCCGTCATGGCAAAAGCTGCAGGTGCCGGTGCCAAAATATTGCAGCCGGTGCGGCAGCTGCAGGATTCTCTCGGACGCCTGAAGTGGGTAAAAATTGCCGGATGGGGAGACTTGAGCCACACCATAATCGAGCGCACCGGCATCACCCCCCTCCTGCCACCCGCTACCGATTTTCCCTTTGCCAACCCTCCTTTTTTAAAAGAGGGCAGCGAGGTATCTCTTGAAGGGGTTTTGGTGACGGATGACTCCCCCTTCACCGGCATCGATCATGCAGTGATCAATGTGGCAGCCGGCCAATTAGAGCCTGTGGTAACATGGTATGAAAACACCTTGGGGTTCCAGCGCCTGCAGCGGTTTGACATTCAAACTGAGAGATCGGGATTGCGCTCTCAAGTGATGGTTCACCCCTCAGGTGGGGTGCAGATGCCGGTGAATGAACCGACATCGGCGAATTCTCAAATTCAGGAATTTCTGGATGTGAATCGGGGATCTGGAGTGCAGCACATTGCCTTGCGCACCGGCAACATTGTGCGGTTGCTAGATCGCCTGCGCCGGTGGGGTGTTCCCTTTATCGAAGTTCCTCCCACCTACTACACCCAGCTGCAGCACCGGCACCAAGGTTTGCTCTCAGCATCCCTGTGCCGGGAAATAGAGCGAGCCCAAATTTTAGTAGACTGGCAAGAGCAGGCACCCGACGCCTTGCTGCTGCAGACGTTCACGCAGCCAATTTTTGGCCAGCCGACTTTCTTTTTTGAGCTGATTGAGCGCCGGTTAGCTGCCCGAGGTTTTGGTGAGGGCAACTTTCGGGCTTTGTTTGAAGCGATTGAAAGCGAGCAGTTGAAACGAGGAAGATAAGAAAGAATTAACCGCCAAGACGCCAAGGACGCCAAGAATAGCTGTAGCCGGTCTACAATCTCAGAAACCGGGTTTCTTTTGGCTTTGCCCGCAGAGAAACCCGGTTTCTTAACTCTCTTCCTATGTCCTCTT
>CAZJNL010000306.1:0-6296 GCA_964546515.1 uncultured Oscillatoria sp. | reverse complement strand
AATTACTTTATAAATCAGCTCTAAGTTAGCAGATCGTTACTCACCTTGACAGGGCTAATTCTAGGAGCCTTGTACCGCTACGCAACAGCGCGACAGCTGCAATTTGTCTGCCGGCAGTCAAAAAACAGCCGGCTGCCGTTGAGGCAGCCGGTGTTTGGAGTGGGGACTATCAATACCGGCAGGATTTCTCAAGGCAGCCGGTGTGTCAAAAAGCCGCATTTTTATTTACTGCAAAGCGATTGATATGAATTGCAGGTGGAAAACTAGGCGTTCTGCTGAACTTTGCGACTGCGCAACCGGGTCACGAGTGCGCCACACAGTGCAAGACCGGCGAGAGTGCTGGGTTCGGGTACGGGTGTCGGATCTTCGCCGTCTGTAACGAGGGCGGCGAGCACTTTGTCACTTCCGCCACCAGCGTTCACCTGCTGGAAGCGACCGGCAGCGGACAGTGAGCCACCTTGAAATCCACTGAAGAATGCGCTTTCAGCACCGGCAGCGGTGAGGTTCGCGCCAGTCAGCAAAAAGCTCACATTAGTAGATTGGCCAGCGGTCAGACCTTGCTGGGGATTGCCACCGACAAAGTTGCCAGATCCAGCAGAGCGAATGCCGACATCGAATGTGTTGTTGTTGTTCAAACCCGGTATCGAGACATTGAAGAATTCCTGTGTAAAGGCGCTGGAGCCTGCATTGTAAGTGAAGTTGCTGACGATACTCGGCAGGTCTAACGCAACCCCAACCAGAGTTGCCGCAGTCGCCCCAAGCCCAACTGAGCCGTCAGTCGTATTTTCAATACCGAGGTTGAGCGTAACGCCCCCAGCAGTGTCCGCAAAGCTGAAGTCCAGCTCAGCTGTTGCGCCAGTGTTTTCGGTGCTGCCGTACTGCGGAGAGATGGACAAGCTGAACGCCTGCGCCGGCGCTGCAGTGAAGGCGGAAGAGGCAATGGCCAGACCGGCTGCCAGAGCGGTTGTCCCGGCTAGCGCACTTTCAGGCAGAAGAGAGGTAAAGAGATTGGTGCTTTTCATAATTCCCATCCAGTAAGATAAGAGATGCTGAACTATCAGGGTAGAGGACTGAATTGGTCAGGTCTGCGACCGCGTATCTGTCCTTGACCGACGCTTTTAGTATGATACTCACCTCTAGCCGTTGCCAGCCGTTTCCCTCTATCTTTAACAAAGAATTATTTTTGCCCCGTTTTTCTTAAAGATTGAGTGAATTCTCTCAAACATCCGCAGAATTGCGGTTGACACTAGGTACGTCGCATGATTTTAGTTTCGGATATCTGTAGAATCTCGGAACCGGCTATTCATAATTATTTCATGTATATCAAAAGAAGAGCATAAATTTTTATAAAGCTTCAGACCTGAAATTTTCCATGACCCCGCTCGGTCGGTCGGCGGTGGAAGGGGGCTATATTACCCGAAATAGCGAGTAAACATACAATCCCAGCTTACAGCCCCGGTGGCTTGAGACGCCGCCGGCAGGTTGGAAGGTTGCAACGCTCTGCCGTTTTGAGGTTCTAACGTCCCAACCCCCTACAGCTGCCGGTGGCCATAACGCTCTTTTATGAGACTGGGGAAAAGCAGATATCAGGGGGCGGGTTGACAAAAGATATCTACTTTGGACACCCTATCTGTAAACCCGCCGCTACCGGGAGCATGCCATTTTTGTAAATCCATCTCTTGTAGGACAGGGATATATGTGGGGGAGAGAAGACATTTATAAACCCGCCCCGAGTTGTCATATATGTGGGTTAAAATTGCAGCAGCGCAAGTCAGTCACCTTTGCCGAAGTTGCCGGTCACACCGGCACAGATGAAAAAGCTGTCCGCACTATGCTACACGCCCTGGTGGAACAAAGCAGCTTGCTGGATCTAGAAATGGCAGGTGAGCGGCGCTACCGGCCTCGCATCGCCCCAAAAAAGGACGCCTGCTTTGCAAGAATATCTGGCAGAAGCTGGAGGAGCATCCGATTTTCAGCGACGGGCCAACGGCAGCAGCGCTAAAAAATAGCGATAAGAATGTATTATAGGATGTGGGCGAGCTTAAAGTCAAGGGTCAGTTCGAGCAAGAGGTGCGCTTGTGGGGAGCGAGCAACCGGGGAAATTTCCTGCTTGGCATGGGGAGTTTTTGCGCCTGCCCTGTTAACGCCTACCCTGACGCATATATCTGGCAGACTGCTGTTGGCGGCTGCTGCCCTGGCGAGCGGTTTAACTGAGTCACTCGCTGGCTATCAAAGCCAAATCAAAGAAGCATTCACATTTCTAAAATTGGCAGATAATCCCAACTTGTATTGAGGTACGCAATGTCTAAAATCGTTTCGGTTCACTCCTTCCGTGGCGGCACCGGCAAATCGAATTCGACGGCTAACCTAGCCGCTATCGTCGCTCGCCACGGAAATCGGGTTGGCATCGTTGACACGGATATCCAATCTCCGGGGATTCACGTCCTTTTCGGTTTCGACGAGGAAAAGATGGATCGCTCCCTGAATGACTACCTGTGGGGGCGGTGCGCCATCGAAGAAACCGCCTACGATGTCACTGAGGTTCTCCGAGACAAAGCCACTGCAAACAGCCGCATCTACCTGATTCCCTCCAGTCTCAGAGCTGGCGAAATTGCCAAGGTCCTGCGTGAGGGATACGACGTGGGGCTGCTCAATGAAGGCTTTCAAGAATTGATCGGACGTCTGGAGCTGGACTACCTGTTTATTGACACCCACCCGGGACTCAACGAAGAAACCCTGCTTTCGATTACTATCTCCGACGTTTTGGTGCTGATTCTGCGTCCTGACCGGCAGGACTTCCAGGGAACGGCTGTCACGGTAGATGTGGCCCGCAAGTTGGAAGTGCCCAAGATGTTGCTGCTCGTTAACAAGGTGCTGACGTCCTTCGATTTCGAGGCGATGCGGGAAAATGTGTCGAAGACCTACAACGCGACGGTAGCCGGTGTCTTGCCCCTCTCGGAAGATATGGTTATGATGGCCAGCAGCGATCTGTTCTGCTTGCGCTACCCGGCTCATCCCTTCAGCAGGGAGATGGAAAAGGTGGCCCTGCAAATTATGGCCTGAAAGTTGAATCTAGGAGAAAATTATGAGCGGAAAAGGGTTCAATCTTTCGGGGGGAGGGGTATCGGAGGGGGAAAGCGCAGACGGTCTTAGCATGCTCGATGTTCTCACTTTACCTGAGGATCAGCAGCAGGCAATCAACTGGATGATGCGTCAGGGAAAGGTGAGCTTCGCCCAAGTGGTGACTCACATGGGTGAGGATGAGAAAGTCGCCCGCACGATGCTGGATACGCTGATGGGAAAAGGCTTCGTGCGCGAGACGCCAGTGGATGGGCAGCCACATTACCAGACTCAGCTCGCCGGCAAAAAGAAACGCGAGCTGCCTGCAAAAATTTGGAAAGCTTTGGAGTAAAGGGTGAAGAAACCCGGTTTTTTTGAGAAACCGGGTTTCTGGTTATTCCGACGCGAATCCATTGGGAATGAAAGCGGGATTGCCCACTTGTAGGGTGCGTTACGCAGAGCGTAACGCACCCTACTTATCTCAACCAGACGCGAGATGTTTGGTTCCCGCACAAGCAAATTCAATGCCTGACAGCTTAATCTTTCGGCACCCAGCGCACCGCCAGCATGGTGATGTCGTCAAACTGGTCGGCGTCGCCCATGTGCTCCCGCACCTGTGTTTCGATCAGGTCAAGCAAACCTTTTGCTGAGGGGGGAGGAGACTGCAGTACAGCCAGCAATCTTTCGTCTGTAAATAGCTCGCATGCGGGGTTGTGGGCTTCGGGAACGCCGTCGGTGTAAGTGAACAGGATATCGCCCGGTTCTAACTGAGCCTCCTGAATTTTGTAATTGATCTTTGGCATCATCCCCACAGCAGGCCCAGTGTTTTTCAGGCGCTTTTTGATGCCATTCGGACCGCAGATTACCGGGAACTCGTGTCCGGCATTAATGTAGAGCAACAAGCCCGTCGCCGGATCTAGCACGCCAAAGAACATGGTGGCGAACATATTCATCCGGCTGTGATTGTCTATCATGTAGTTATTGGTGATCTCCATAGCCTTTTTCAGAGCCAGGGCACCGATTCTCAGCAGTATCCGCTTTTGGGCAGGATCTTCCGGGCGAGACTTGCGGGGGCTTTCATCGCCGAAATCCTTCAACAAGTCCAAAGTATAGGTCTGTTGAGCGAGAACCCGCAGCAAGCTGCGAAAAAGAGCCATAAACATCGCAGGGCCAACCCCTTTGTCGCACACGTCGGCGATGATCAAACCGACGCGGGTGTCATTCACCATCGTAAAGGCATCGTAGAAATCTCCAGCAACTTGGCGAGCGGGATAGAAGCTGGCGGCGATTTCCCACCCGCGCGGCTGCGGCAAGGTTTCTGGCAAGAAATCCATCTGAATCTTGCGGCCAATTTCTAAGTCTACCTGGCCTTTGAGCAGCTTTTTCTCGCGCTGCAGCAGCAGCTGGTTGCTGAGGGCGACGGAAGCCTGTGAGGCGAGAGATTCTACCACTTGCAGGAGGTAGGAGCTGAAGGGGACGATCTCGCCGGTTGTCGGGTTCTGGGCGTTTACCAGTTGCACCACGCCGATGACTTGACTCTCGCTATTTTTCAGGGGGACGACTAGACAGGATACAGAATGGTAGCCGTCTTTTGTATCGTAGGCTTTGTTTTCGGTAAAGTCAAAGCCCTCGGTTTGGTACATGTCGGGAATGTTGACCGAGGTGCCGGTGGCGGCGACATAGGCGGCGACAAAGGTGTCATTGGGTTTGCCGTCTTTTCGGAAAAGGGGCGCGGGGGGTAAGGTAATCTCGTAGCCGGTGGTCCCCCCCCAGGCGGCATTCAGCGAGTCGTTGCGCAAGATGGCAAACTTCAGGCAGTTATCCTCGCCGCGCAGATACAAAATGCCCATATCAGCATTGCAGATTGACTTGGCTTCCAGTACAATCCGCTCTAGTAGACGATCTAAGTCTTTTTCCGCCGACAGAGCAATGCCGAGGGGAAGGATGGTTTGTGTTAAATCAGTCGCTAGCTTTTCTATCGCTGCCAGTTTCAGCGACTGCGATCGCACCTCGTCACGCAGCCGCTGCTTTTGCAAACAGTCACGGATGCGAGCTTTTAGCAACTGAGGGGTGAAGGGCGCAAGCAAGAAGTCTTCTGCTCCCTTTGCCAGCGCTTTTTCAACCTTTTCGCCGGCATTTGCGCCGGCAAGCGCCAGTATGGGCCGGTGGTGCAGCGCATCCGCACGTTTTATCGGCTCGATCAGCTGAAGTCCCTCCAGATCGGGCGTGTGAATGTCGAGGATCACCAAGTCCACCGGCTTCTCCTCGAGCAGCTTCAAAGCCTGCTCTCCGTCTTGTGCGACTGAAACTGTATAGCCTTGCTCCTGCAAATCCCGGCACAGGACATCGGGATTTATTTCGCTGCCGGCAACGAGGAGCAGCTGGCTGTTTTCGGCTTCCATAGGTGTGGCCTCCTTCTAGCAATTTTCTTTTTGGACGAAACTGTTGAGATACCCCCCAGCCCCCCTTAAAAAGGGGGGATCTGAAACCGTCTGTTTCCCGATTAAATCTAATCGGTATTAGTAAATGAGGGCGTCAATTTTATAACCGCTGCTGCGGTAATTTTACTCAAAAAAACGGGGTAAAATTTTTCCCTTTTACCTTTTTCCTTTTGGCTTTAACGAGCCGGTCGATTCACTGTAAAGATATTTCGATTCCGGTCTTCCAGACGTTCGTACATGAATTTATCAACCCCCTGAATTGTCAGATACACTCCCAGCCCGCCCATTGGTTTTTGCTCTATTGGCAGGTCTACCGTCATCTCTTCCTGGGCCAATTTCTGGAAGGGATCGAAGGCTGCAGCCGTATCTTCGAGGACGATTGTCAGGGCGCGGTCGTCCATATGGGCTTGCAAGTGTACTGTCCCTTCGATCCCGGCTGGCTCGTAGCCGTACATAATAATATTGGTGGCGATTTCATCTACGGCCAGACGGAGATTATAGGAGGCTTTCTTATCCAAACCGGCTTCTTTAGCAGCAGCCAGCACATAGTCCGCGATCAATTTCAAAGAGTCTAGGGTTCCGGGTACGGTTAAAGGTTGCATAGCAAAACGCCCAAAAGATGAACTAAGTAAACTGTGTTTGATTGGTGTTTTTATGACCGATTTCACTCATTATCGTCAACATCTCACTGCACGCAAATCTACCACATATCCTCTTATTCCTCCCCCTCTACCCTTGTGACCAGGGAGGGGGGGAGGGGGTGATTTGGATGTTTTAACCCCCTCTTTTTGAAAA
>CAZJNL010000305.1:0-6305 GCA_964546515.1 uncultured Oscillatoria sp. | reverse complement strand
CCTAGAACGCCTGCAGCTGCAGCTGAGCCGGCCCACCTTTGAGACTTGGATCAAAACAGCCAGCGCCCAGCAGTGGGAAAATAATTGTCTGGTGATTCGCACCCCCAACCCCTTCGCCCGCAATTGGTTGCAGAAGTATTATGTCAAAACCATTGCCGGCGTAGTGCAGGACATTCTGGGGCATCCCGTGGACATTTACATCACCACTGTCCAGGGAGAGCTTTCCGGCGGTGCCGGTGAGGCCGAATTCCGCTGGCCATCTCCACCGGCAGCCACCTCAGAACAGGCCCACAGCCACCGGCCCAGACCGACCGACCTCAACCCCAAGTATGTTTTCTCCCGCTTCGTAGTCGGCCACAACAATCGCATGGCCCACGCCGCCGCTCTGGCGGTAGCGGAATCTCCCGGACGAGAGTTTAATCCCCTGTTTTTGTGCGGGGGAGTCGGTTTGGGAAAAACCCACCTCATGCAGGCCATTGCCCACTATCGCTTGGAGATTGACCCCGACGCCAACATTTTTTACGTTTCCACCGAGCAATTTACCAATGACCTGATTGCCGCCATTCGCAAGGACAGCATGCAGAGCTTCCGGGAGCACTACCGCGCCGGTGACGTGTTGCTGGTGGATGACATTCAGTTTATTGAAGGCAAGGAATACACCCAAGAAGAGTTTTTCCACACCTTCAACACCCTGCACGAAGCAGGCAAGCAAGTCGTTCTGGCTTCTGACCGCCCGCCCAACCTGATTCCGCGATTGCAAGAAAGGCTTTGCTCTCGGTTCTCGATGGGGCTGATTGCCGATATCCAGCGCCCAGATTTGGAAACGCGAATGGCGATTCTGCAAAAAAAGGCAGAGTGCGAGAATATGCGCCTGCCGCGAGATGTGATAGAATATTTAGCCTCTAATTACACTTCCAACATTCGCGAGCTGGAGGGGGCTTTGATTCGGGTGGTGGCGTATATTTCGATTTCCGGGTTGCCGATGACGGTGGAGAATATTGCGCCGATTGTAAACCCCCCAACAGAGAAGGTGGAAGCAACACCGGCAGCCGTTATGATCGCTGTTGTGGATATGTTCGATGTTTCCATAGAGGATTTGAAGGGGAGCTCGCGCCGGCGGGAAATCAGCCTAGCTCGCCAAATTGGAATGTATCTGATGCGCCAGCACACGGATCTGAGTTTGCCCAAGATTGGCGAGGAGTTTGGCGGCAAAGACCACACCACCGTACTCTACAGCTGCGAAAAGATTGCCCAGTTGAAGGAAACTGACTCGAATTTGGCGCAAACCCTGCGCCAGCTGAGCGACCGCATCAACTTTGCCAGTCGCTCCCAAAAGCAATCGTGATATAGCTTCCGGTTGTATATAACTTTTTTGCTGGGCGAGGGTAGGGGCTTTCCGCCGTTCACCCCTGCCGTGTGGGGGAGAGGAATTAACATTTTGAGTGTAAAGAATCAATAAGGCTGCCCGCACCTGTGGAAAAACCTGGGTAAAATCTGTGTAAAAACCCGGAGTTTCGGTGGAAAACCTGAATGATCAACCGTCGCCTGTGGAAAAGCCGGCCAGGTTTTCCACAAGTTTTCCACAGGAAAGGAAGGGCTGAAACTTATGCAACAAACCTGTTTCTAAACTTTTTCCACAGTTTCCACAGAATCTCTCATTCCCCACGCCCCATGCCCCATGTCCCACGCCCATTGCCCATTGCCCATTGCCCCATGCCCCATGCCCATTGCCCCACGCCCATTGCCCATCTCTCAAGTTAGCCCGCCCTACATGCTACGATTTGCTTCCAGGCAATTTTTGCCCGGATAGCGTGCAGTGCGTTCAACAAGTCCAAAGAATGGCTATGAAGCTGGTTTGTGCCCAAAGTGACCTCAGTACCAATCTCTCACTGGTGAGTCGTGCAGTTCCCTCTCGCCCAACCCATCCAGTTCTTGCAAATGTGCTGTTAACCGCTGATCAAGAAACCCAGCAGGTGCAGCTTACTGGATTTGACCTTTCTGTTGGCATTCGCACCAGTTTTGCCGCACGAGTCGAGGAAGGTGGAGAAATCACTCTGCCGGCTAAAATTTTGAACGATATCGTTTCCAGGATGCCGGAGGGAGACATCAAGCTCGAAGATCGAGAGGAGGACACGGAAAGCGAAGCGCCCGAGACAAGCATTATTGCCACCCTGACCTCAACTTCAGGAAGTTACACCGTGCGGGGAATGGAGGCGATAGATTTTCCAGAGTTGCCGGTGATTGAAGAGGGGGAAGCAATTTATCTGCCGGCAGAAGCTTTAATCGAAGGATTGCGGGGCTGTTTGTTCGCCTGCAGTGCCGATGAAACAAAGCAGGTGCTCACCGGCGTGCATCTGACACTTCAGCAAGACGGCATCGAATTTGCCGCTACAGACGGGCACCGGCTAGCTGTGGTGGAAACAGTTATGAACGCCAGTGAAGCGGAGGACGAAGAGTATCAGGATGCCAGCGAGGTAGAAGAATTGGAGATGACGGTTCCCGCAAGAGCGTTGCGGGAACTCGAGCGGATGATAGGCATGCGACAGTCTCCTGAACCTGTCGCTCTCCATTTGGAGGGGGGTCAAATTGTGTTTGAGTTGGGAACTCAGCGCTTGACCAGTCGAAAACTTGAGGGGCAGTACCCGAATTACCGGATGCTGATTCCGAATCAGTTCTTAAGTGAAATCAATTTGGATCGGCGTCTGCTTCTGGGTGCTTTGGAGCGCATAGCAGTGCTGGCTGACCAAAAAAACCATATTGTCAAGTGTACTGTTGACAGCGACAGTCAGCAGATTTATTTGTCTGTAGAAGCTCAGGATGTTGGCAGCGGGCGGGAGGCACTGCCGGCAGATATTTCGGGAGACGATCCGAAAGAAATTGCCTTCAATGTCAGATATGTGATGGATATTTTGAAAACGATGTCCAGTTCCGAAGTGACCGTGAAGCTCAATGACATGACAAGTCCGGTTATTCTGACGCCGCTCTCCGGTCAGAAACAGACTTTTTTGGTGATGCCGGTGCAGTTAAGAGCGTGAAGAAATCCTTGTAGCCGGCAGGTTTCGCCCGCCGGTTCACCCGCCGGTTGAAACCGGCGGCTATACAAACTTTCGCCCGCCTGTGCGGGCTTTTTTTATGGCAAGCGATTGCGCTAGGACGTCGCACCTGCTTCCAGCACAAGCGTGCTACAAGATGTAAGAAGGTATTTTTCTTGAAGAGATGTGCTGCCTGTGGGGCCAGATGGATAATCTGTGGCCACACACAGCTTAGCTGTTAGGCTTTTAATCTGCTTGTCCCTTGAAAGGAGGCAGAGCCGACCGATCCGCCTTAACAGGCATATCCTGGAAACGAGGGGTAGAGAGGGATAGCGCAAATTAAATGCGCAACACAACAGCTTGTAAGGCAGGCTGTTGCCGAAACAATCAACTTAAGGTACACTGAAGGTATACTGTTTCAGGAGCTGAGTGCGTAAGTCTCAAGTTTTTTATTAGGTTTAAAGGAGTACAAACTCATGGAACTGCGATCCGGTCAACGTCTCAACCTGAAGTACAAAGGTCGGGATTTTGAAGCTATCATCATCAACCCACACGCTTTTGGGCAAAATAAGCCTAGCATTGGTTTGAGCTTCAGTATGGTAGAGCGGTGTGCTGGGCTGAATCACAAAACTTTGTCCCAATGGGCACGCAAGACGCTAAATAAAAAGCCTGATAACTTTTCTGAAAGTGAGCCAGTTCAATATTTTGAACAGCCGCAAGATGCAATTTGCTATCTATCAGCTGCCATTTGATGAAAGTGACTGCAAACTGGGTCGTGGCAACCTCGTTAATGACTACCACAAAGTTATAGAGGCGTCAGATTTCATTGACTTGTGTTTCGAGGCGCTAACTTACTCGGGGCTAAACTCAGGAACAAGAGAAAAGGTCAAGAACTTTCTTAAGTGGTTTGTTGTCAAAGGTTTTTACGATCAGGCCACTCATTTGTGCAGCCGCGGGCTGATAGTGAGCTACTGCATCAATGGTTGGAGGCACGCTTCAGGAACAAAGTTGAACGGCTCCCCTATGCTCGTTTTGTTATAGAACTTCACGAAAACCCAGCGGAATGGACTAACTATACCTACTTTAAGCTATTTGGTAAGATCGCATCTTGTGCAATGAATGGCAAAAAATAGACGGTTCCGCACATATTGATCGCAACTACATACCAGAAGCAGTGAGCCTTGAAGCCGTTGGGTTTGTCGAGCGTATGGCATCCGAACTTTAGACAGGAGTAAATCTGGAAGAAGCGCATGACATTGCTATCCGAACAGCAAGAAAAAAGTTTGACTTACCTGAACCAGAAGAGGTTAACCTTGAATAAAAACTGTTTTCAACAAAAACTCAAAAACTTACCCCACAGCACGTCCAAGGAATTATAGAAATGCACGAAATGGGCCAGACAATTCAAAACATCGCTGAAGTTTACGGAGTTACTGGGGCAGCTGTACGCTACCACTTAAATAAAAATAATCCTGCCTAAAGCCTGCCACGCACCTCACTAGATGATGAAAAAATCATAAAATGAGGTGCCAGGGAATGAAGTTAATACTCAAAACCCCAGGGATAAGCTAAGCTAAATATCTTTTTTTGCGGATTAAGGCTATATTTGAAAAACATCGTTTTGTTCTGAGAGGGGCAAGAAGAGCCTCAACCGGCCACACCTGCTCTACCGGCACCCTCGCCTTACCCCCCAAATAACCTCCCCCAAAAACCTCAAAGGCGTCACCCCTTTCTCACTCAGGGGCAACGCCGAAATCCGCGATTCTACTTACTGAAAAACGCCATATTTTCCAGCAGCATTCTTAGCATAAATCACCGAGTTTGTCAAGAACTCGGTCAGGACGCGAAAACCTAAACCCTAGCCGCATCCGCAAAGCGAATCTTCAGATAATCATCCTCCATCTTCGCCCCCGCCGGCTGCAAAGCCGCCAGCGCTTGTGGCAGCACCAAATTGCGCCGGTGATTCCCAATCCGGATGTTCAACTCATCCCCCGTCTTGCTCAGCTGGACATTCCCCTTAGGCACACCCGGCAAGTACAGTTCCAAACTGTACTGATTCTTCTCCTGCACCACCCTGACCGTAGTTTCCTTATAATAAACCTGCGACGGATCTTCATCCGCATACAGCGTCTCCTTCAGCCGGTCGAGCGCCTCCAAACCGCACATCTCCTCAGAATACAGAGGAACTTCCTTCACCGGCAGCGGGCGGAAATTCTCGTGAATCTCGTGCCGGTACTGCTTTTGATTTTCCTTCCAGCGCTGGAAGAACCGATCTGTCACCGACTCAGGAATAATCCGATTGGCCACCACCAAATCCGTACTTACATTGTACAGGCTCAAATAGGCGTGGGCGCGTAAAGATTCCTTAATCACCATCTTCTCAGGATTCGTCACCAACCGCACCGAAGTCACCGTATTGTCCGTCAGCACCTTTTCCAGCGCCTCAATCTGCTCGTAGAATTCATAGGGCGCGTCCATCACCTCTTTATCCGGCAGAGAAAAACCGGCAATCGGTTTGAAGAAAGGCTCCACCAAAGGTCTGAGTGCCACTGATATGCCTTGCAGCGGCTTGTAGAATCTCCTCATATACCAGCCACTCACTTCCGGCAAACTCAGCAGTCGCAGCGCCGTGCCGGTGGGAGCCGAGTCAATAATCAGAACGTCGTACTCCCCTTCGTCGTAATGACGTTTCATCCGGACTAAGCCAAATATCTCATCCATGCCCGGTAAAATCGCCAGTTCTTCAGCCTGAACCCCATCCAGCCCCCGAGCTTGCAGGACTTGGGTAATGTAGCGCTTCACCGCGCCCCAATTCGATTCCAATTCTATCAGCGCATCCAGTTCCGCTCCCCAGAGGTTGTTTCTAACCGGGCGCGGATCGTGGCCAAGTTCCATGTCAAAACTGTCTGCCAGGGAGTGAGCCGGATCTGTGCTCAGGACAAGCGTCTTGTAGCCCAACTCCGCACAGCGCAAGCCGGTGGCAGCCGCCACAGACGTCTTGCCCACCCCCCCCTTGCCGGTCATCAAAATTAAACGCATGGACAGTCAACCCCCGCCTGAAAATTCTTCACATTTATTTACTTTAGCGGTTTTTCACCGGCAACAGCTGCCTGAGGACATCCAGCCGGGAACAGTCCCAGTAATCGATATGGCTTTCAATCAGTCCCTGTGCGTTCAGTTTTAACTCACTCCAGCCTGGGATTGCCATGCGGGGTTTCCAGGGCACCGGCGCAGTCCAGCTGAGCGTCCATCTGGTTTCAATGGTATTGCCGC
>CAZJNL010000304.1:0-6309 GCA_964546515.1 uncultured Oscillatoria sp. | reverse complement strand
GGTAATATTACGTCTGGTTGATTTACCTTAATAATGAACCGCCAAGACGCCAAGAAGGACGCTGTCGCGTCCCGCAACGCTTACGCCAAGAAGGAAGAAGAAAGAGGAAGAGAAATAGAAAAATTAATGTTACGGGCAATTGACTAGATCTGGATATAAGAGGCGTGCACGGTCGAATGTGGCGCGTCGCGCTTCACGGATTCGCCATCATCATCATCATATCTCGCTCTCCCAAACCGTAATCTGTCAGCCACCGGCGGCTGACACCCAGATAGCGCATCTGCCGGTCGAATATGGCTCCGGAAGATGGGGCGTGTTCTACGAATAAGCGCAGCTGTTCCGAGCTCTCCCGCAGGGCGCTTTCGGAGCCCGCGGATCGGCACGGAACGGCACGCGGTGGGGAATGTCTTGGATGATTGCTAAAAACTGAGATTCCCCATCGCGTTTTATCAGTTGCAGGTGCACTTCAACCCACGGAGAATAGACTGCCGTCGGCTCGCTGGTGGGCGGTTTGAAACACCAGTTTTTCTCGATCGCGCCGCAGCAATGGCGCAATTATCTGGCGAAATTGATCATAGTCTATTTCGGGCGTAATGTCAACGGGTGTCATCGCCCGCACGGTTTCTAGGGAGTAGCCCTGGTTGCGCAGATCGCCGGTGTTGGCATACTGGAAGCGAAGGGTTTGAGCGTCGAAAAGGTAGATTTCGTTGAGGCTGGATTCAACGAATGTCAGCAAGCGCAGCCGCTCGCTCCGCGCGAAAGCTTGGTTGCAGCCCTGGTATACTGAGTGGGGGCGGGTTCCCCCGAGATATTTCCGACACAGTGAAGAGAACCGAAAAACCAGCCCCCACTTTCTTTGAAGATAGTCTGGGGAATGCTGTCGATTGCTAGCTGCATCAGCAAATGCAGGTATTGTGCTGTAGGGGCGGGTTCCCCCGAGATATTTCCGACACAGCGAAGAGAACCGAAAAACCCGCCCCCACCTAAGCTGGGGGCGCTCTACCTGCGTCCAAACCACAGAAATTCCAGCGCACTTATTCCGTGGAGAATATCCCCGCTTGTTTGCCACAGGTAAAGCGCTTCAGGGGCGTTTTTGTAACCGGGGGTGTGGCAGATATGACTGACTGCGCCGGTGAGGAAAAAGGCAAAAGCGAAAAGGCGCGTGCTGCCACCGGCTGTGTTCAAGGGAGAAATTTTTTCTTTTCCCTTTTCTGTCTGCCAGCTTGGCAGAACCGCAAACGCGCTTAGCCAAATAACAGAGCGCGACGCTGAAATACGCTCCTCTATCTAGCCCTTATAATTGGGGGCTGTTGAGGGAGAAGGTATAAGCCAGATCCAGAAAGTGATATGCTCCCAGAATTTATGGTATTTTTAGAAAAGTTTTAAATTAGTCATTTCGGCAATTTGGGAGTTTTAAACTGTGAGCATGCAGCCGCGAACCGTGAACTATTATATCGGTAATTTCCCTGTTACCAGCATTGAGATTACTCGATGGTTTCGCCATCCAAAATCATCAGCAACCGCCCCTCAAAATCGGATAAACCTTTGAGAAAGGGAGCCAGTTATTCGCTGACTTCTACCGCCGAAACAATTTGGTCTTGATTTCGCGCAATCACTCCCCCCACATGAGAAACGGCCAATACCATACGCATAGTTCCCAATCTCGCATCTTGGGGAGCGGGCACTTCGAGCAACCTTGATGCGACTGCTGGCATCTTGTGTGTCAACCGGCGCGTCCCCAATCGAGCGACCGAAATCCCCCACGGCCAGGATTTCACCGCGCAGGGCAAGTCAGTCCCAGCAGAAACGGCAGTGTGTTGGGAACCGGCGCTCACTGGCTGTTCGCGAGACGGCAGGACTTCCCTGACGGCAACTAGCTCGACAGCAAAGAAACTGCCTTCTTGGCCAAAGAGCAGGTATTGCCGAAGGGAGTTGCTCTTTGGGATGACTTTCCGGGTCGCCTGCCGTGGGGGCGCGTTCCTGGTGCAGTCATATAAAGTTTGACAATACAACCTCAATTTTGACTTATTTAGCCCTGACAGGCTACCAGCGGTAGCGCGGGACAATTGAGGAGAGGGGCATTGAGTACGCTCGCACTCGGACTTGGGAATTTTCTTCATTCCCATCAGACCATCCCCATGAGACGATCTCCACGCCCCAGGTTTCCGGTCACGCAGTCATTGCGCAATCTTGACCGGCTGTTGACGTGGCAATGGTTCAGCGGTAATATTTACACCGAAACAGGGGGCCCGGTGGCTGGGAGTGGGGTGTCCCTTCCCCCGACACCGACCCTAAAACCTGAAACCTGAAACCTCCCCTCCTCCTCTCCCCCTACCCAGACCTTCCTCTTACCCGGTTTTAATATTTTTGCAAAAGTAGGATGCACCAGGAGGCTAGGGGCTAGTGTGAAATTTTTTTTCAAGTCTCAACTCCCAAGCCCCCAGTCTCTGGTTTCCTGGCAATGGCAAAGGCTTAACCTGTACAGCCATCCTGGGGATGGCTGCTACAAAAGGGTGCGGTGGGGATTTGTCTCTAAAACCGGCAGCGCTCAGTCGCTTGAATCAGAAGTTGAACCGGGTTTTAAGCGTTCTGTTTCTGTTCAGTCGAGAGAGAGACACCGGCGAACTTGCCAACAACCATACGCAGTTGAGCGGCATCAAAGGGCTTGGTTAAATATTCTGTCGCACCGGCAAGACGACCTTGCACTTTGTCAAAAAGCCCATCTCGCGCTGTCAGCATGATAACCGGCAGATTTTGAAACTGAGGCAAGTTGCGCACGGTGCGACAGAGTTCCAAGCCATCAATCCCTGGCATGGAAACATCCAGTAACAAAACCGCAATTGGATGGTGGTAGATCAAGGACAGAGCGTCCACTGCATTGTCTGCCACTAAAACCCGATAATCGGGTTCTAAAGCCCGTTTGACCAGGTTTTGCATGACAGCGCTATCATCCACTGCCATTACTGTCGGTCTGGGGCTGTCACTGGTAAGCATATTTTTCTTCCCTGGCCGTTTTTCTGTTCAAAGCTACTGTACACTTAGCGGGTTCCCCGGTGAGGCACCTTTACACTCCTGTGTCCTTTTGGGGAGGCAGGCGCTTCACCCACTGACACCTCGTAGCAGCCAGCGCGGTTGTAGAACTTGCGTCACCCTCTTCTAAACCAGAGTGCCCAATTTTTATTTTAAGTCACCGCCGCTGAATGGTTTTTCACCATTTTTGGCCCTGACGCAACGCAACCGAGTGGGAGAGCGGCTAATGACTTCTTAGGGAGCGGCTTTTCTCCCAAGAGCAACCAACGCCCCCCCTCTCTTCCTCAATCCACCGTTGAAATGCGTCAGTCCTGGTAGGGGATCGAACGGTCAAACTCACGCAGGCAGGCTCTGATGGCCACAGCAGGCTTTCTGTTAAAAATATTAAAGTTTTTATACTTATCATTTGAGGGTGTACCTCACAGAGCCTGTGGGTTTGCTAAGACAGAAAGGTAAACTCTCCTCCAAAAAACGATGAACTGCCCCCTGTGCGCTCATCCCATAACCCACAAACACGGGAAAACTACCAAAGGCAGCCAGCGTTACCGCTGTGCCAAGTGCCAGCGGACTTTCACCGACAGCCTTGACACCGTTCACTATCGCCGCCAAGTCAGCCCCGATCAGGTGCGCAACGTTTTGCAGGCGTATGCTGAAGGCATTAGTCTGCGGGGCATCAGCCGCCTGACGGGACTGGCCTACGGTACTGTGGTCAGCCTTGTGAGAGCCGCCAGTTCCGGTGATCAGGCCATTCACCATCCCCCCGCGCCCCTGGAAACCGCCACCGGCACTCCCTGAAGCCTGAGGAACGCACTTGTCCATCTCCCTATCTCCCCTGCCCCCCTCACCCCCGACCCCTCTCCCAGAGGGGGCAGTGAGGTTATAACCCTTGCGATGTCTGGGTTTCAAGAAATTTCAAAAAAATCCGCAAAAGTTCTTGACAAACTCTAGGAGTCAGTCTTAAGATAATAAACGTCAAGGCAATGGGGTGTCGCCAAGCGGTAAGGCAGCTGGTTTTGGTCCAGCCATTCCGAGGTTCGAATCCTTGCACCCCAGTTAAAACTCTATTAGCCCCACAGACTCCGAGGGCGCAGAGGCATAGGACTTAGGGGCCAATTATCCAGGCCCTAAGTTATAGGTTTCGTGGAAAAACTTAAGCTGTTAGGCATTTAATCTGCCTGTCTCTTGAAAAGAGGCTGAGCCGGCCTATCCTCCTTCCCTGGCAGCAGCCCGCCAACGAGAAGAGAGCGAAAAGATAGAGATGGAGAATGCAAATTCAATGCGCAACAGCCCATCGCCACCAGCGATGCCCTTATCTGGGTTGGCCATCTGTATCTGCTGACTGCGCCCGCAACCTCAGACCCTCACAGAGCCAGGATAGCAGTCTTTGTTAAAAAAATAAGGAATTTTGCCTACAGAGTGTTCATACTCAACAGCGAGCGTGGAATCATAAGAAAAAAGCTGCACGCCTCGAACACTCAAGGGCGAAACCAAGATTAGAGGCTGTTTTGGGTTTTGGCTGTTGCCGGCCTTGAGTTAAGATTCATTAAAATTTCACATGGCAGTTAAATTTCCGCAGGTCGTGCCCCTCAGATGGAGTTCCAGGCAGGTAGCTGGCGCGATATACATACAGGCAAAAAAGGTGCAATATGCCAGCATTAGTGGGTGCTCACTTGGCACAGACCCGCTCTTTGGTGTCTTTTGAGGACAGCTTCACAGAGGACGCCAGCGGTCAGGGCGGCGGCTCAGACCTGGACAAATTCACCCCTAACCCCTCTACCCGGGAGACAAAAAGCGATGGACATCAGAAAAAACAGATTCTCTTTATCGATCCTGCGGTTCCCAACTACGATAGCCTCATTTCCGGGACGCTGCAGGGGGTAGAGGCGGTCGTTCTCCACCCCAGACAAGAGGGGGTAGGGCAGATCGGTGCGGGGAAAAGCCGGTCGCAGCGGACTGCAGTGTATTCACATTGTATCTCACGGCAGTCCAGGCTGCATCCAGCTGGGCAGCACAAACTTGAACGTCGCAATATCCACACTTATGCAAACCAGTTGCAGCAGTGAGCGAAAGCCCCAGCTGTCACCGACATCCTTATATATGGGTGCAGTGTCGCCGCAGCGGCGGGAAGTGCCTTTTTGGAACAACTCCACCGGCTCACAGGGGCCAATATTGCCGCTGACGCTACCCCGACCGGCAGTGCGGCGAAAGGGGGTGACTGGAACCTTGAAGTGCACATTGGGGAAATTACGACAGGGAAGGCATTTCAGCCGGCAGCGCTGCGCGACGGAGCGGGGCATTTTCAACGAAGATCCCCTTTTGCTCAACCGCATCGCAGACCTTTCCGTAACAAAAAACGCCCCCATAAACTACAGTATTGCCAGCGCCTTCTCCGATCCAGAAAATGATCCGATCCAATACTACGCCACCCTAGCAAACGGCAACCCCCTGCCAAGGAAAGCTGCATTTTGACAGCAATACCGGCACTTTCTCTGGCACCCCCGGAAATGCTAACATCGGCACTATCACCGTAAAAGTATGCGCGACAAACTCCGGTGGTTTTAGTGCGAGCGGCGCAAGCGACACCTTTAATCTGACGGGGATGAACTTCGCACCGGCAACTGCCAACCCCATTGCCGACCAAACAGCAACAGCAGGAACACTGTTCAATTTTATCATACCGGGCGACACTTTCAACGATGCTGACAGTGACCCGCTCACTTACACCGCCACTTTGGCAAACGGCAACCCCCTGCCAAGGAAAGCTGAACTTTTCTAACGGCAGCTTTTCTGGCCACCCCGGAAATTTGGACGTACAGCGCCACTCTCGCCAATGGCAGCCCCCTGCCGGGATGGCTGAGTTTTTCCTCTTATAACCTCACCTTTTCTGGCACGCCCTATCCTGGGGAAACCGGCACCTACAGCATCCAAGTTAGCGCCCAGGATTCCTTAGGAAATCCGATCGCCGACATCTTTAACCTGACGGTGGCCAACAGCGAGCCGGTGCTTGTAAATCCAATAGCTGACCAGATTGTCAAAAAAGGCCCGCCCAACCAATACAGCAGCAGCAACACCTTCACCTTAAGCATTGGCAGCGCTTTCTCCGATGCGGATAATTACCAGCTTTACTACACCGCCACACTAGCAGACGGCAGCCCCCTGCCGGGCTGGCTGCACTTATACCAGAGTCAGTACAGCCCCGGTTTCCCAGCTTTCACCGGCACACCCGGGAATAGCGACGTTGGCACTATCAGCATTAAGTTAACCGCCTCAGACTCACCC
>CAZJNL010000303.1:0-6314 GCA_964546515.1 uncultured Oscillatoria sp. | reverse complement strand
CTCCCAAAATGGGAGAGGGGATGGGGGTGAGGGTCTTTTTTAAGGTCAATTCACCGGAAAGGATATTAGCGCTTTACTGCAGCCGGTGCAGTTTGTAGAACCCAGGAATTCTCCCCGTTCTCAGTAGGGTGCGTTCCCAAAGGGAACGCTATCGCTCAACCGCACTGCCTGACAGCTGACTCTGCAGTCATCCCCTCGCGCAAGCGACTGCGATCGTCGTACATAACCTCTCTCATACATTTACTGATTTGCTGGCTTAACGTTTTGGTTGTCGCTCTTTGACAAACCTGTGCGGCAGCACCGGCAGTCATCCCATCCCGCAGGCGATTGCTAGAACTGTACATTGTTTCTTTCACGCAGTCGCTTATCGCTACGCTTTGTTCTGCAGTTGAAGCGTTTTGACAAGCGGCATTTGCTGCCATTTCGGCTATCTCCGACCGGCGGCGATCTCCAGCGTACATCAGCCGACTCATGCAGTGTATTCTAAATTCAATTGCTGCTTGCGCGTCCCCTTGCTTCGGCACCAGCAAACTGCTCATTGCCAGTGCAGCTGCTATCGGGACACTCCCGATGATTTTTGCTAAAATTTGCGTTTTAAGTTTCACAGCCAACTCCCTGATATCTGATTTAAAGCAGTTTGTAGGGTGCGTTTCCGGCAGCATCTCACTTTAACAAATCTACCTCCTGCCGTCTTATTTCTCCCCCTCACCCCAAAGTGCGGGCGGTGAGGGGGGTGAGGGGATGACTTTAGTGAGATGCACGCGCGTTCCCCAAGGGAGACGCACCCTACTGCTTGCAGAAGTTCAGACTCTCAACCGGCTCCAATATTACAGCAAGTCAGCCAAAACACTCTGAATTTAACTAAGTCTTTAGATTTGCGCCGGCACCTGCTGTGGCACCGGCAATCTTGCAGTTTGACCCCTGCCAGAGTTGGCGCAAGCCGGTGGCTGCAACCAATCGGCGGGATGAGAGATGTCAGCCGAGTTTGAGAAACCAGGTTTCTAACCCTGCGTCAACCCAGTTTCACAGAAAGGTAGAGGGATAGCGCCGCACTTTGGCAAAGATAGCAGGGCGATTATAAATTCACTGCGACTTGCCTTGCGTCCGTGCTGAGTGGGACTTTTGAAACCCGATCTGGCTCGATATCGTTGTCAGCCTGCCATTTTGGCAAGCTGAGTTTGAGAAACCTGGTTTCTTGAATAAACCAGGTTTCTAACCCCGCGTCAACCCCGTTTCACAGAAACGACTTACTCAACACCGGCAGTCACCGCGAAACTGGCAATCTTCCAAGGCGCAATTCGGAAAACAAGCCCGTCTGGTTCCGGCACTAATGCCGGCTGCTCTAATAAATCCACCGGCTGCTCAATTGCCAACCCCAAATCGCTCTCCAACCTCAGCTGCGCTTCTTCCCCGTGACACTCATAACACCGGAGAATCCACCGATGGGGATTATCCTCTGACTGCTTAAACGCCATCAAGATTAAATTTTCAGCTGACAAATCCAACAAGCAACCAACAGCCGGCAACTCGATTCCGCTAGGGTGGCGAGAAACCTGAGGCAGAATCATCACCTGCAGGGGCTGATTTAACTCGTAACCCCGGCGAACTGTGCCAGCAGATTGCCAGGTGCCGGTGTGGGGATACAAGGCGTAAGTAAATTCGTGCAACCCCCGATCGGCTTCTGGGTCGGGCCAACTCGGACTTCTTAACAGCGTTAGGCGCAACTGATTCGGTTTAGCGTCGTAACCGTATTTGCAATCATTCAACAAACTCACCCCGTAAGAAATCCCCGCAGTTGGGTTGGGGTGTTCGCTCAAATCTGCCCAGCGCAACGCCGGCACTTCCCATTTTGCCTTCTGACTCGGCGTCTGGGGTTTAGTCGTTCTCTCGATAGCGCCGCAGGGAATTTCATAAGTCGCGCAATCCGCTTCCAGGTTGAGCGGAAAAGCTGCTTTCAGCAAGACGTGACACTCTTGCCAGTTTGCAGTTGTGGCAATTTTCAGCACCTGCACCCCCACTTCCAAAATATAATCCTGGATCAACTCAGACTCGCCCAACTGCAGCACCACGCGCAGGCGCGAACGCAAAGCTCCTCGCTCCACCCATTCAATCGATTTCAGCTGAGTTGCCGGCAGCGGGTGCTGTTCATAATTCGGGTCAATATTCCACGCATCCCAATACTGCCCACTGTCTGCGAACGCTTGCAGCTGATTGCCCCCAGCTAGGAGGATTTCCCTGCTATTCACCTTATCAAAGACACTGCGCAGATTGCCAGTTTCACCCTCTACAGTCACCCGGAGAAACTCATTCTCTAAAACCCACTCTTTCTCCGCACCGGCATCGGGTGTGCGGGAGCTAAACCTATCAAAGGTTTCAGCCGCTCGGCGAATTAGCCAGAAGACACAGTAGCCAACGGGCGGGATATCAGCAGCCAGAAACAGCAGCGTCGCGCTGTCAGACAGCTGGGAGGGTAGCGGCTCTCCTTTCAAATCGCAAACTGCCCAGTTCCGATCCCCCCCTACCCCCCCTTGAAAAGGGGGGGATGCCGGTAAAGAAACGGCAACCACCTCTGAACGCTTCCAATTGAGAGGATTGAAGACAATCACAGGCATTGCGCCTGGTTGCGGCGGATCTGGCAGAGAAATTTGCTCGGCGATAGCGCCGATCGCCCCCTGCAATATTTGCGAGCCAACCCGTTCCACTTCCACCCAAGCTTGATTCGCATCCACATAGACTTGGGGAATCGAAGAACCGGGAAGGATGTCGTGAAATTGGTTAAACAGCACCTTCTTCCAGGCATCTTCTAATTCAGCTTTCGGGTAAGGCGCACCGGCACTGATATTCGCAAGCGTTGCAAACAGTTCCGCCCGGTACAGCAACCCCTCACACCGACGATTCCACCGCTTTTGTTCAGCGTGAGTGGTGTAGCAACCCCGGTGGAATTCCAAATACAGTTCATCCCGCCAAACGGGAATCGCGCCACTGTCGGTGGGATGGGTTTGTGTCGCCTCTGCCGGTGCGATCTCAGACAAACTTGCCTGTACGCGACGCAAATAATCCACAGCAGTCGTAAATTCCAAACGCGGGAAAAACGGAGACTGCTTCCACCGCTGGGCGATTTCCAACATGTCGCGAGTCGGTCCGCCGCCGTGATCGCCAACTCCTGGCAACCAGAGCGCCTCTTTCAAACCCGTTTGCCTTTCCCACTCACAGGAATACCCAGCCATTTTCACCGGCTCAATACTTTCCCCAATCAAAGCCGACATCAGACTGAATATCTGACTGCCATCCGGTGCTTCCCACCAAAAAGCCCCATAGGGAAACTTCGTCGTGTCATTCCAGCGCAACTTTTGCGTAACAAAATATTCTACCCCGCCCTGCTTGAGAATTTGAGGCAGCTGCCAGCAGAAACCAAAACTGTCGGGAACCCAAACCACCGGCATCACCTGACCGAATTTTTCTCGCGCGTAGCGCTGCCCGTAGAGAACTTGCCGCACAATCGACTCGCCGTCAACCAGAATTAAATCCGGCTCCACCCACATTCCCCCCACCACTTCCCACTTGCCGGCAGCTACCCGCTCCTGAATAGCCGCAAACAAGTCAGGGCGGTTTTCTTCAACCCAGGCGTACAGTGCCGGTGTCGAGTGGCAAAAAATCAGCTCAGGAAACACTTCCTGCAGCCCCAAAGCCGATTCAAAAGTTCGCTGCGCCGCTGACCAGGTTTCACTCACCGGCCACAGCCACGCCAAATCCAAATGAGCGTGCCCCAACAGCCAAATTTTGTAACAGTCAACAGCTCCCGCACGCGGATAAACGCAGATATTTGCATCTCCCGCACATCCGCGTTCATCTGCGTTCATCTGCGGTTCCAAAACCTCCAGAATCTTTTGCCGCACCCGAGACAGCGAAGCGTCAAACTGCTGCCGGTTTGGCAGCGCTGCCCAATCAATTAAATCAATTTGAGATTTTAGAGTTTCCCCCTTGACAACCTGACGCGCAGAGGATAAGATATCGGTGGGTGGGTATTGGGAATTTGTCAAACCCCACTCTTGCAAGACCTCTAATTCATCAGCGACAAAAGCGGGATCGAGACAGTTGATATCGGAAGCCTCGTACAAGCAGAGGGAGCGCACCAAAGCCCCGGCATCGTGCCCGGGGCTCACCAGCCGCAAAGCCACCGCAAACTCTTCGCCCGCCCTCGCCTGCGACGCCAGCAGCAGTCTCGATGAGGAATCAAACAAATCTCCCGTCAGGACTTGCTCGCCATTGACGAAAACGCGGGCGTCTTCAGCCCACCAACTCAGCGACAGCCGCATGGTTAATCCTTGTAAAGGATAGCCGTGAGAGTCGTTGGGAACAGTCAGGCGCTGAAAAAGCCAGAGCACTTGACGGCCAGCGGGCCAGATGATGTAACCTTTAGCATTAAGCCCGGCAACAGACGAGTGTTGGAGAGAAGTGGCGAACACCTCAGCAACCGGCAAGTCTGCCAAGCAATACCGCCAGCCGTCTTGGACATTAACCCGAGTCAGCCGGCGCAACTTATCAATCGATTCAGAAATTTCAGATCTTCTCACAATTTACGCCCCTTATAGCAGAAAATAGAGATGGCAGCCTGTCGCGTCTAAAAAATATGTCTGGTTCTTCTGGTCGCTATCAAAGCAGATTATTTAACCTGATAAACCAGCAAACCCGCCGGTTTGCTGACGAGTGTTCCCGCGCCTTGCGGCACGTCAAAGTCGCCACAACTTGGAGTGCGCAAATATTCCTATATCCGTTTTACGCACTGTTTGAAGCCGCCCGACAAGCCAGCAAAAACCTGCTACCCGGTGAGTCGCCGTCATCGCCACCCCAGCAGGAGTATCGGGTTGAGCCCCAACCACCGGTTACAGCTGACACTCCCCTGCTGCGAGTGCTGGAAGCCGCTCGAACCTTATCACTTCCAGAGGATTTTGTCAAGCAGTTTCCGACCGAAGACAGCCCGAGTGCGACAGAAGCCGCACCGGCACTGGTGCAACAGCCCAGACTTGGGGGCGCTAACAGTGCCGCCATCCGGGGATTCGCCACCCTGCTAGCGACACAAACCCTGGTACTGGTGGCCGGTCAAAACCAAATTGTAAACATACTAACCCCCCAGCAACAGCTTTTCCTGGAGCTGCAAATCAGCAGGGAAGTAGATGACTACTGGCACACAAGCAGGCAAGCCACCCAGGCTAATGCGCCAGCTGCTCGGGAAGGCAATGTCCTCTCGCCGGTGCGGCTGTTTGCCAATGTCATGGCTTGGATACAAACCAACCCCATAGCAGTTGCGCTCAGCCGCTTCGGGCAATCGAGCCTCGTCAACAAGCCAAGCAAACCTGCGAGCGAGCCTCTTGTAGAGACGCGATTTATCGCGTCTTCCGCACAAGAAATCCCCAACACCCAATTGCCCAAGTCGTACATGGAGGGTGAGATTATACACCCCCTGCCGCGACTTGTCAAGAAGTGGGAGCCACCAATCAAAATCCTGGATCTGATCCCGGCAGGGGCGCTAGTCGTCGTAGAGCGTACGGTAACTGTGATGGCAGCGCTCAGCCTGCCTGGGGTGTCTGCCATAACGACTGCGGTAGCGTCGGGGAGCTCCGAACTGCTGCAGCGAGCGCAAAAGCCCTTCATCGCTCTGGTTTCCGACTCACCGGCACATTTAAAACCGCCAGAACTCGGACAGACGGCTGAGGCGAACAGCATGCAAGCGCTAATTCGCTCAGCCATCAATTACTTTTTTGGAGAGCGGGGCGAGCAATTGAGCGGGAGAGCGGCAGACGCGCCGGCGTCTCAACTGAGTAGTGGTGGCGACGCCGAAGCGGACATCTGGCTAACCGAAGGCGATATTTTCGGACAGCAAGCACCGGCACCTGCTGTTAAGGGAGCGCCTGTGTCCAACCCGGAAGGCGTGCCGGCGGGGCGAGACGCACGCAACCCAGTCGGGCGCTACTGGCAATCGGTGCAGAAATTTTTGCCTGACTCCGCCAAGGATGCCGGTCAGGGGGTGCCATCCGCCCCAGGCCTGACTGAAAAGCTGCCGCCACGCCAGCAAACCGCTGTAGAGCACACTCCCGACTGGATAGAAGCGGAAGTCAGCTGGAGGGAGTATATCAAGCATCCCTTAGAGGTGTTACTGGAGTGGCTGGATCTGGCCATGCTGTGGCTGGAACAGACGGCTGTCAAGATTTGGCAGTGGGTGCGGCAGCTGAAATTTTAGAACCCCTAGTGTTAGGGGTTAGGTGTTAGGTGTCAGGTGGCTTCCCTAACCCCTAAACCCTCACCCCTCACCCCTC
>CAZJNL010000302.1:0-6315 GCA_964546515.1 uncultured Oscillatoria sp. | reverse complement strand
GGAAAGACGTTGAGCCGATCTCCTTTTTCAGGTTAGTGTCGGTAAATTCCTGATTCAAAAGCACTTTCGCTGACACTTCAGACGAAATCTGAGCCACTTCCGACTCTACCCCCGGCAAAGCTCTAAAGCCTTGGACAGCTTGCGACAGTCCAGCCGTTATCGCTTTTAGCCGCCCGGGTTTGATAGATCGCGGCTCCAACAGCTGCCACCCTTGTGATAGAGCCACGCTATACTTTTCCACTAGATACTGTTTGCCATCATGCAAAGCAGCCATTGGCAGATTTCTCAAGGAACCATCTAGCACAAAAACCAGCGTTTTGATGTTTCTCGCCCGCAACTCCTCTGACGCCGGCTCTACCAGCCAGCCATACACCTGCCGGGAAAGCTTCAAACGCTCCTCGTTTGAAAAAGCTGGATTCAAAGACTGTCGCATTTCGCCGAGTATTTTCTCTAGCATCACTTGCGGCACAGCAGCTTTGTAATTGCGCAGCGGTTGCCCCGGCAGCGACAGAATCACCTCTAAGCGATCCGGCAAAATAATCGGATAAATTACCGCTGCGGCGGAGTCGATCTGGTCAACCGGCTTGCGCTTGGCAGTATCCAAACACGCTTCTCGAAAAAAATTGTCTAATTCCGCAATTTGCAGCGATTCAATCACCTCCATACTTTCCTTAATATTTTTTTGACTGGGAGTTTCCGATTGCAGCAGCAAACCGACTAACTCGCGATACACCGGCTCGACACTCTCCCGAAAATTAAACTGCACATTTGGATTTACAGCCACCAAATCACTGCGCAAAGACTGGAGAGCGCTGACTGCATAGCCATAAGCTGCGATTGCCCCATTCATATCTCCCTGCTGTTTGAGAAGCCTGCCCATTTGCCACGCAGCCCCAGAGGCAATATCCGAAGCGCTCATCCCTTGCGCGATCGCCAGCCCCTTCCGCGTCAGAGTTAAAGCGCTAGCTCCCTGCTGCGTCTTTTCGTACAGCGAACCTAACTCAGTTAGAACTATTGCTTCCGCTCGCAAATCCTCCAGCTGTTGCGCCTGCCCTCGCGCTACAGCCAAAACTCGCGCCGCCTTTTCGTAGAGAGAAGCTATTTCACCGCCCGAACATTTGGCAGTAATAACTCCAGTTTGGTCCTCACTACAGCCCGCCAACTTCTTCAGACTATCGGCAAAATTAACAGCCGCATAAACAGACATCCTGCTAGCAGATAAAGCCGCGATTTCCGCTTCAATTTGCGGCAGCAAAGCCAGCCCTTGCGAATGCTGCCCTATTTTAACATAAAGGCTGAGTTGATTGAGCAGCGCTTCCAGTCGAACGCGCCGGCTCGTTGCAGTTTCTGCCGCCTTTTGGTAATAATCCAGCGCCGCTTCATTCTGTTGCAAATCTCTTGCCGTATTCCCCAAACTGAAAAGAATATCGCTCCTGTCAGCAGCGGAACCCGCACGTTTCGCTATCTCCAAACTTTGCGCTAAAACTTCCTGAGATTGCCGCAAAGAACCCGTCACTTGCAAAGCAACTCCCAGACTCCGTAATGCGTAAGCTTTCAGCAGGGAATCGGGCTCACCGGCAACTCGCGCATTCGCAGCTGCTAAAATCGCCTGCGAGCGCCGGTACAGCCCCAAAGTTTGCAAAGCTTGCGCTTGATTAATCTGGCTTCCCAGCACTCCAACTTTATCTTTTGCAGCAGCATAGGCTTTTTCCGCCAACACCCAACTATTGAGAGCCGCTTCAGTTTCTCCAGCTGCAAATCGGAGATTTCCCTGAGCGTTCAGGGCTTGCGCCAGAATCGCCCCATCCCCCGGCTCGCCGGTGCGCTGTAAAATACTCAGGGATTTCTCTATTGCACTCCTCGCCTCTTCCCATTTCCCCAAGTTTTGATAAGCCAGCGACAGATAGCTCAGGCTCCAAGCGTAACCCGTCTCATCCCCCATTCGCTCAAAATTTGCAGCCGCTTGTTTCCAAACCTCAGCCGCCTCAGAAAATCTTCCCGCCTCGTAGAGATTGCGCCCAGCATCAAGCAAGCTGCCGGCACTGTCTTCTGCGCCCTGCGCCACCGGCTGAGGGGGGTGCGGCGCGGCGCTGACTGCAGCTGTCACCAGAAACAGAGCCAGCCCTCCTAACCAAACCCTCGCCCAGACAGATTTCCTCAATCGTCGCATTTTTACCATACAGCACTTCTAAATAATTTGTGATAACCCTCTCTCCTTTCTTTCCTTGGCGCTCCTTCACGGGGGCGGTTTATTAAAAAAATAATTTCCAACTCAATCCCAACCCCTATAATCTTACACCCCCCCGCATCTCGCAGGTTTTTGCCACCCTTCTTGGGGAGTAACATCAGGAGCGTTAGCCACCAGCTGCACCCTACCTTTCTCGTCAATCACCCAGCCAGTAGCTTCTACAATTGGCGATTGGGAATTATCCCCAGGATAAGACGGGAGAAAAGACGGGAGAAAAGACGCGATAAATCGCGTCTCTACAAGAGCGGCAGAACTTTTCCGCACAGGGCGCAAATCCGACCAAAGCGTCGCCCCTCTGAGTGTTTCGCTGGGATTTTCCGGCAATCCGCCCCGCCCGCTAACCGCAAATGTGTTCCCCTTATCCGCCGCACAGCCGGTGACAATTTCCGCTGCGGTATCGGTTAAGTTTTCCGGCAATTCCACTAATCCCAAACTCGGATCTACCTCTGGGTGGGAGATTGTCACCGTGCCAGAAACCCCAAACTGGGAACTGGCAGTAATGTCACTTTCTGGAGTGGGCGCAACCCGATACTGGGTGCCAAAGATGCCTTGAGTGCTGATTTTAATATTGCCCCCGGCACCTTGAAAGGCATTAGCGCTGATATCGCTATTTTCCAGGGCAGCGATTACAGGGGCGCTGATGGTGAGGTTGCCCCCAGAGCCGGTGCCGCCGCCGGCAGTAGCAGAGATTTGGCTGCCATTTCTCAGCAGCAATGCGTCTCGCACTTGCAGGTTAATATTCCCCCCTTCTCCCGATTCGGTTGATGCCGTTAGCCCACCCTTACTGTCGAGAAAAATAGAGCCGGCATTCACCCTGAGCGTCCCCGCATTTCCTGAGCCATCATTTTTCACCGTCACTTGCGCCCCATCTCGCACAATCAAGACAGGTGTGTTAATCCTCACGTCTCCAGAGGTTCCAGAAGGCGCTGCCGACAGTCTGAATGTCTGCTGCAATATTGGATCTGCAAGATTGGCAGAAGAAATAACCTGACTGGGATTGCGAGAACCGGGCACCGAACCGCTCACCTCTACAGACTGCGAAGCCTTGATGGCAAGACTTCCGGACGAGCCACTCCCTGCAGTCGAAGAATCGACTCTCCCCCCCTCCCGAACCGTCAGCCTTGATGTGTCGATCGTCACGCTGCCGGCATTTCCTTCCCCGAGACTTGCAGATCCCAAAAGGCTTGGCGTCAAAATAAATGGCACTACTCCGGTGACTTCTACCGAGTCGGCTGCCTGAATTTTCACATTCCCACCGGCTCCCGTCCCAAAGGTTCCAGATACCACAGTTCCCCCGCCGGCAGCTCTCAACCGCCCCGCTGACACGGCGATATTTCCTCCCTTTCCCGAACTCAAAGTGCCCGCAGTAATCAGGCTGTTCAGTACAGGGTTGACGGGTGAGAAACCCATTAATTGCACTTCCTCAGAAGCGCTCACAGTGATATTGCCTCCCGCCCCTGCCGTGAAGGTTCTAGTGCCGATTTGTGCGCCCCCCTCAAGAGTCAAACGCCTGCTTGAAACCGCAATATCTCCGCCCTTCCCCACTCCCAGATTGTCATTGAGCAAGGTGCTGCGAATCCTTCCATCTGGGGTAGTTCCACTCAATTCCAGAGACTCGGAAGCAAAAGCACTTATGCTCCCGGATGCTTGACTCCCTTGGTTTTGAATCAAAATTACCGAACCGTCGCGCACCTCAATGCGTCGCCCCGCCACTGCCACCGCACCCCCACCGGTCTTTGTTCCGCTGGCGTCTGCTAGCGCCTGCTGAGAGAGGCGAATATCCCGAAAGCTTTGCGCCCCAGAATAGCCCAAAGTCCACCCCCCCGCACTCGGACTGAGGCTAACCGCACCCTCGCCAACACTGCCCAACTCAATCCGCCCTCCCTCCGCACTCAGCACCCCGCCTTCTAAACCGAGATCGCCCCCAACCAAGGCGAGAGTGTTTCCAAGGCTGACGCGCAAACCCGAATTGCTGGCTGCACTCCTGTCGATTGGCGAGAAAAATGGATCTGCCACTGTTAGGCTGTGACCGGCACCTCGCACGCGAATCGCTCCCGGATTTGGCCCAAACTGCAGCCCCACCGGCACACTCACGGTCAGCAAGGTAGAGACGCGACATGTCGCGTCTCTACAGGGGTTCGCGGCGCTGAAAAAGCTGCCATCCGACAATTTGATGCTGCTAGCGGTACTGCCTATAAAAGAACCGCCAATATTTAACCGGGCATTGGGGCCAAAAATAATCCCGTTCGGGTTGATCAGAAACAGGTTAGCCGTGCCGGCGGCGCTTATTATACCATCAATATTGGAAACTGTCAACCCCGTCACCCGCGTCAGAATGTTGCTAATTTCGGGGGCGCTGTTAAAGTGGGCAGTCGTGCCGGTTTTGACAGAAAATTCCTTGAAACTGTGGAAGAGGTTGCCACCAACCGCTGTGCCGCCAGTGATAACACTCGTGCTGCCCTCTGGCGTCACGACAGAATTCACCGGCAGGGTGGCATCGGGGACAATTTGTGCTTGCAGGGGGCCGGTTGTGGCCAAACACAATAGGAACATACTGCAAGCCGCGCACAATCGGTCAGCACCGTGTTGCATATACATCGCACTGCGAGCGTTGAGGGGGGGTAGTTGCCTGGAAGGGCGGGTTCATTTCTCTCGTTCCCAGCTCTCGCTGGCAACCGGGGTTTGGGGGGCTGCTGCCTCCTCCTTATTGAGAAAGGTAGAAGATGTGAATTCCAGAAAAATTGATCGTTAGTTTATTCAAGGAAACCTGGTTTTGTTTTTCTTCCTACCATATTAGGCTGACTTCTTACTTTACGTCAAGGTTAAGATTTCACCGCCCGCCGCGCCCGAGCGCGTATTTCTACTGAGAACCTTCTTTAAACTTTTGCTTTCCTTTCTACCTATTCATGCCGGCAGCAAGCAGGCGGACATAATTTGGCGCTGCCGGTGAGAGCCGGTGAGAAACCAGGAAACATTAAGAAACCAGGTTTCTTAATGTTCCGTTTGTTGCCTGCATTAGCTGCCGGTTCCCAACCCTGTCCCCAGCCGATAGGTGCTTTCACTGCTGCGACCGCTGATATCCTGTCCCCATTCCGGTGCGGGCCGGCACCAACGAGCGCCATAATTAGAATCAATCAACCGGACATGATAGGAGAGGGTGGAGGTAAACTCCCACCGGCACTTTCCGAGAACCCAGCGGTCGCCCCAAGGGCAAGCTAACCTGAAATAGAGGTTTCTTAAACTTTTTTTAAACTATGGGGGATAAACAAAAAGCCAAAAACCAAATTCTGCACCTATTGAAAATACACGGCTCCCAGAGTGCCGCCGCCCTAGCCAAGCAACTGCAGCTGTCTCCGATGGCGGTGCGGCAGCATTTACAGGCGCTGCAAGCCGAACAGTGGGTAACATATAAAGAACAGCGGCGTCCCCAGGGGCGACCGATTAAACTGTGGCAGCTAACCGAGGGTTCTCGACATTTCTTTCCCGACAGCCACGCAGACTTGATGGCTGACTTGCTGCGCAGCGTCGAAACCGTGTTTGGCCAAGCTGGGCTGGAAAAACTGCTCTGTGAGCGCACCAGCCGGCAGGCGCAAAACTACCAATCCAGGTTAGCCGAAATTGCCGGTGGCGGCGACTGGCAAGATACTGTTGCCGCACTGGCGCAGTTTCGCAGCCAAGAAGGCTACATGGCAGAAGTCATCCCACAGCCCGATTCCAGCCTGCTGCTGGTAGAAAACCACTGTCCAATTCAGGAAGCAGCCCGCACCTGCCAGCTGCTGTGCCGGTGCGAGCTGGAGGTGTTTAAAACCGTGCTAGGGCCCGCAGTCACCGTGGAGCGGGTGGAGCATATCATGCAAGGAGATCGCCGGTGCGCTTACAGGGTGAACCGCCATAGACGCGAGCTCCGTAAGGAGCGGTGGGCTTCCCGCAGGGTAGACGCCAAGAGCGCCAAGGAAGAAGGGGAGTAAGGGGCAGTTTTAGCTGAAACCTAAACCCTAAACCCTAACCCCTAACCCCTAAGGTCAGTCACTCCGGAAGTTGTAGGGCAAGCGGGCGTAGATGCCCCG
>CAZJNL010000301.1:602-6326 GCA_964546515.1 uncultured Oscillatoria sp. | reverse complement strand
GGTTAAAAATTTTGGATGCTGTGCGCCAGCGTTACGGGATGCCGGTGGTGACGGAGGTGATGTCTATTGGTCAAATTGAGGAGATTGTCGCTCATGCGGACATGCTGCAAATTGGCAGCCGGAATATGCAAAATTTCGACTTGCTGAAAGCTGTGGGGAAAGCGGGGGTGCCGGTGATTCTGAAGCGGGGGCTGGCTGCTACTATTGAGGAGTTTGTTATGGCGGCGGAATATATTCTCAGTCACGGGAATCCGGATGTGATTCTTTGCGAGCGGGGGATTCGCAGTTTCGACAATTATACGCGGAATGTGCTGGATTTGGGGGCGGTGGTGGCGCTCAAGCAGCTGACTCATTTGCCGGTGATTGCAGATCCCAGCCACGCCGCCGGCAAGCGGGAACTGGTGGCGGGTTTGGCGAGGGCTGCAGTTGCCGGTGGGGCGGATGGGGTAATGGTTGAGTGCCACCCGGAACCGGAAAAATCGGTTTCTGATGCCCGTCAGGCGCTTTCTTTGCCGGAAATGGTGGATTTGGTTGACAGTTTGAAGCCGGTGGCTGCTGCTGTGGGGCGGCGCGTGCCGGCTGCTTTGAGCCGGTTGCTTCAAGCTGCTTGAGGGATAGTTTTTAGCTGTAGCAGATTTCAACTGGGTGAGGTACAGATATTTGATCGCCCCCTAGCCCCCTTTCCGGGGTGGGTTTTTCAGAGGTTGTCTGTGGCTAGCGCTTGGGGTTGGGTGAAGCATGAGCGAATATAATCCTTTCACTGATTGCACAAATAGTCGCGCTCATGCTTCGCCCTTCTAGCCACAGACAAACCGAACAACCTACCCCCAAAAGAAAGCCTAGGGTGTAAGACCCCAGATCAATTCGCCAACAGCTTCTTGGAAATCGCGGCTCATCAAACGAAGTCCGCCTACGCGGACTTAAGATAGTGATAAATCCGGGTGATGGAAATACCTGCTCGTCAAATGAGGTGCGCCGGTGCGGACTTAGGGCTGCACCGGCTGAATTGCGAGTTGGGTTAACGGAAGCGCTGTCGCAGCCAAATGATCATGCCGGTGAGTGTCCCAAATATTATGGCTGAACCGAAACTATAAATCAATGCCACGGTTAGGGTTAACCAGGCGTCCGGAACGGGAATATAATTGGAAAGTCCTGACTTTAGGGTATCGTTTTTCGCAACCTCTTGAAATCCGGGTAAAGCTGCAAGGATTGAGGTAGCCCCCAGTCCGACGCCGACAATGGCGACGCTGTTTTGAAAGATGCTCTCGCGCTCTGCTTTCTCAACTTCGACCGAACTCCGAATGGAGTTGATTAACAGGTCTAGCAATTCTAAACCGGGGCTGAGATTATCATAATCTTTCTGCACCTGCATCAGGTAACTCTCCCCCACTTCTTTGCTGAATGTTTCGAGAAACTTTAAGTCAGTGGAACAGTCTGTTGCTGCTAGGGCGGGCTGTCTGCCGGCTTCTTTGTGGGCGTCCTCTCTTATTTTCACCAGGCGCTTTTGATAGTTTTGCAGGTTGATTTCTATGGTGTGCTTTTGAATGTCCAGATATCTCAGCTCGATTCCATACCGGGACAGGATATCTTGGGCGTCCTCTAAAAGCTCCCTTTTCTTCTTCAGAGAGGTTTGCCGGAATTTCTCTGTTTTGCTGACCGCTATGACGCACTCTTGTATGCCGATGAAATCTTTTTTCATCTGCCTTTTGTCATTCCGGCTTTGTCCGTATGCCCACAGGATTTTGCTGCGATACCAAAACAGGCTCATCCAGTCATATAGCAAAAACCGCGTCGCTCTTTTGGCGATGTCTCGGCTGGGATACAGTACAATAATGACGTGGTGCTTCTTTTGCGGGGATGGCAGGGCAGAGTCCTGCGCGGAATCGTATCCCCACAGTTCAAAGACTGTCGCGCCTAACAGCCTCCCTTGCCCTTGATAGCTCTCCTCCCACTCGGCACTGGACATTAAATTTTTATAGCATTCTCTGGCTATTTTTTCTTCTGTACCTTTAGCCGCATTAGGCACGGAACCGGAAATTACCCACGTTTGTCCGAGGGAACCTTTTTGACCGTTTAGCTTCTCCGCAATTGCTTTTTGGAGATATTCTAACCGATTCACCTCTTGCTCGTCAACGTCACTCTGATGAGCGCAGTTTAATAAGAGTCCGTAACTGTCCCCCAACTGGACGGGATAGTAATACATTTCCAACTGCTTGTAGTGGGGTTCGCTGCTGGGCGGGGCAACCTTATCGATGCGTTGCGTCAGCAATTCACGGTACTCTAATTCTACCTCTGCCGGTGCCTCCTGCAGGGAGTTGCGAATACTTTCTGGGAGTTTTTGACGGAAAGTTTCTTTATTCCTCTTTATCTCGGCATCCCGCTCCCCCAAAGGCTCTCGCAAATCGTAGAGGAAGAGTTCCAGAGTGAGTTTCTGTAATGATCTCATTATTTTGTCCCGTCTTTGCTCCCGAATAACATTTGCTTGAGGCGAGCGAGAAAGCTTAATTTTTTGGGTTCTGTCAAGATATGAGCCGCAATGGATTCCACCACAGAGTTGAGGGTTTCGCCAGTTTCAACATCTGGTTTTGTGTCAGAAGGAAAGTCTGTTTTTCGCACAATATCCCTAGGACTGTCAGCGGAGATTTCCCGTTTTAGCTCTTCAAGGTTGGGCAGCAAACTTGGAAGAGTGCTGGGGTCTAGTGCTTCCAGCCGGTTGATGGCTTGTTCATAGAATGACTTTAAGGCTGGATTGCCGTGAATCAGGGGCATCAGAAAGCCTTCCCAGGTGAAATCCCAGTCAGTTTTGGGGAGAGCTAGCTGCTGGCCAATTTTTCTTAATTTGGCTTGCTCAGCGGGGGTGAGAGTCGCTGGAGGGAGCTCCTGGAGTGCCAGCAAGAGCGCCAGCAGGGTATTTGTTGGCGATGGGTTCATAGCGGGGGTGTGCCGGTGCTAGACTATAAAATAAGTTATTCACAATTATAGTAGATGTGGGGCGGATGAACAAGCGTCTGGCTTTGGTGGTGGGCATCAATGAATACGCTTATCTGGACAACCTCAGCACGGCGGCAAAGGATGCGGAGGAGGTTGCCCAACTCCTAATGAGATGGGGGAATTTCGACGTGCTCCGACTGCCGATCGCACCTGTGGAGGGGGGGAAGTGCCAAGTTGCGCCAAAGGGACAGGTGATGGCAGACAATTTAGAAACCGCGATCGCTAACCTCTTCAACCCGCCCCCACACCTAGCACCCCTGACTGCTTTGCTGTATTTTTCTGGACATGGCGGACGCGATAACCTGGGGGATAAGACAGAAGGTTATTTGCTCGCCCACGATGCCAATCCCAGAACAAAAGATGGCTACTTCTCGCTGAAACGGTTGCGCCAAATCTTGCAAGAAAGTCCCGTGCGGCAGCAGATTATTATACTCGATTGCTGCTACAGTGCGGAGCTGTTCAATTTTACCGAGGATGAGCTGGGCGGGGAACAGCAGGGGCGCTCTCGCTGTTTCATCGCAGCTTCGCTACGCTACCAAGTAGCTTACGAGCGGCGCAGTGAGAACCATTCGCTGCTGACGGAGGTTTTGCTGAAAGAACTGAACCCGGAGGGGAAACCCCGTAACTGTGTGACAAGCTACTCTCTGGTAGATTTTATCAGGCAAAAACTCAAAGGAACGCTGCAAGTGCCGGTTTGTGCCAGTCCGGGGAGCGAGATTACCCTGACAGCGACGAATCCCGTTTTGGCAGATATCTGTCCCTACAAGGGGCTGCAATATTTTGATGATACTGACAGAGATGCGGAATTTTTTAAAGGCCGGTCAAAACTGACTGGCGAGTTGATAAAGAAGGTAAAGTCCTCGAAGTTCCTGGCGGTGCTGGGGGCGTCGGGAAGTGGCAAGTCTTCTGTCGTCAGGGCGGGTTTGCTCCACAAGCTCAAGCAAGGGGCGTTACCAGAATCGCAGGGATGGAAATATGCGGTAATGACTCCGGGCGAGCATCCCCTGGAAAGCCTAAAGAAGGCGCTCGCCTCCCAAATCCCCCAGCAACAAGGGGTGAGAATGCTGCTGGTGGTGGATCAGTTTGAGGAAGCCTTTACTCTGTGTGAGGACGACACAAAAAGGCAGCAGTTTTTTGAGTGCCTGATGGCTGCAGTGAATCCCACGGGCGCAGCGGGCGGGGCGGAATCGCTGAATGCTTCGCCCCTAAAGGGTTTGGACGTTTGCGCAATACTTGTGATGCGCTCGGATTTCTTTGGCAAATGTACTGAGCGGGAGTATGCCGGTTTAGCCGAGCAGATTAAGCAGCATCTGATGATTGTGATGCCAATGACGGAGGCGGAGTTAAGGGAAGCGATCGAGGAACCGGCGAAACAGGTAGGCTTGGAAATCGAGCCGGAACTGGTACAGCGGATGATTGCGGATGTGAAAGACTTGCTGGGAAGTTTGCCCCTGTTGCAGTACGCGCTCTTGCAACTTTGGGAGGGGCGAACGGTGTATCTGAATCAGCTGACGGAGAGAGCCTATACGCAACTGGGTGGGGTGAGCGGAACGCTGCAAAACCGAGCGGAGAAGGTTTATCAATCCCTGTTGGAGGATGAGAAACAGGCAGCGAAGTGGATTTTTGTGCAACTGACGCATTTAGGGGAAGGTGCGGAGGATACCCGCCGCAGGGTGCCTTTGGCGGATCTCGCCTCGGCTAAATTTTCACAGCAGCTGATTGAGAGGGTGGTGCGGAAGTTGGCGGATGAGAAATTAGTGGTGACGAGTGGGGAGTCTACCGCCGGATCTGTGCCGGTGGTGGAGGTGGCCCACGAGGCGCTGATTCGCCACTGGCAGCGGTTGCGGCAATGGCTAAATGACAGGCGAGATATCGAGCGCCGCCGGCGGCAGATTGAGAGTGAGGCGAAGATATGGAAAGAGAAGGGGCGTCAACGGGACTATTTACTGTTCGGATATCGGTTAGGGAATGCTGCGGTGTTTTTGAAATCTTATCCTGAGGAACTGTCAGCTACGGCAAGAGAGCTGATTAAAGAGAGCAACAGCGCCAAAGAGCGGGGACTCAAAGAAAAACAAGAAGAGATCGAGAGGCTGGAAAAAGCGCTGCAGGAAGCCACCGAAGCCACCCTGCGCGAGAAATCACTCAGAGTCTTGCAAAAGATCCCTAACAAACCCCTAGACGCTCTGGTGCTGGCGATTCAAACTGTGGGGATGAATTTAGACGAATACCCGGGGAACCCGCGCGGGGAGGTTCTGCCCGAGGTTCAGTCTAGCCTGCAGGAGGCTGTACAAGCTGCCCGAGAGCGCAATCTTCTTAAAGGGCACAAGGGTTCTGTCCGCTCAGTCGCATTCAGTCCGGATGGCAAAACCATTGTCAGCGGCGGAGGAGACGGGACAGTGCGGCTGTGGGACCGTGCCGACAAAGCGCTAGGCACACCTTTCAAAGGGCACAAGGGTTATGTCAACTCAGTCGCATTCAGTCCGGATGGCCAAACCATTGCCAGCGGCGGATCTGATGGGACTGTGCGGTTGTGGGACAGTGCCGGCAAGGCTCTAGGCGCACCCTTCACAGGGCACGAGTATTATGTCCTCTCAGTCGCATTCAGTCCGGATGGCAAAACCATTGTCAGCGGCGGATATGACGGGACAGTGCGGCTGTGGGACTGTACCGGCAACGCCCTAGGCGCACCCTTCACAGGGCACGAGTATTATGTCCTCTCAGTCGCATTCAGTC
>CAZJNL010000301.1:0-502 GCA_964546515.1 uncultured Oscillatoria sp. | reverse complement strand
CGGATGGCAAAACCATTGTCAGCGGCGGAAAGGACGGGACAGTGCGGCTGTCGAACCGTGCCGGCAACGCCCTGGGCGCACCTTTCAAAGGGCACAAGGGTTATGTCCTCTCAGTCGCATTCAGTCCGAATGGCAAAACCATTGTCAGCGGCGGAGGAGACGGGACTGTGCGGTTGTGGCCGGGGAATTGGGAAGGGTGGCTACAGGTAGCGTGCGACTGGCTGCGCTACCATCCGGTTTTCCAAAATCCCCAGTCTGATGAGCAGAAGCAAGCTTGCGAGACTTGCCGCAAGTATGTGTGGGAGAAGGGCACTGGGGATGGGGCATAGGGCATGGGGCACGCTCGCACGCTCGCACGCTCGCATGGGGCATAGGGCACGCTCGCACGCTCGCACGCTCGCATGGGGGAATTTCGCTACAAGCTCTGAGCTCCATCGTCCGAGCTCCGAGCTCCATCGTCCGAGCTCCGAGCTCCATCGTCCGAGCTCCGAGCTCCATCGTC
>CAZJNL010000300.1:0-6343 GCA_964546515.1 uncultured Oscillatoria sp. | reverse complement strand
AAGTTCCAGGACAAATCCCCATCAGAACACATGAAGGTGTGAGGGCGGTTAAGGAGGCAATCCACTTTTTGCGTTCGGCGCGTCCTTTACCGCCCCTCAAAGTGTCGAGAGGTCTGTCGATGGCAGCGAGAGATCACGTCAAAGACCAAGGGCCAAAAGGTTTAACCGGCCACAGTGGCAGTGATGGCAGCGATCCTTTTTCCCGGATGAATCGTTACGGTGAGTGGCAAGGTGCGGCGGGGGAAAATATCAGTTATGGCGACCGCACAGCGGAAGATATTGTAATGTCTTTAATTATAGATGATGGAGTTCGCTCTCGCGGGCACAGGAAAAACATGTTTAACCCCGATTACTTAATCACGGGAGTTGCGTTTGGCCATCACGTCAAGTATGGGGCGATGTGCGCGATTAGCTATGCCAAAGCCTACAGAGATGCTCAGTAGCCGTTCCGCTTTGCGGAACGCACCCCACTACTGGTTTATTTTTTTTACATCGCCAGCGCATTTTCCTGCTAAAATGCATGCATTGGATCAACCGCCAATTCCATTCCTTTGCCCATGACTTTCGATCGCCCATCGGCTGAACCCACCCCCAGCTTCATCTCCCCCGCCATTCCTGCAAACCTGATGGCGGAGTATCCCCCCGCCTGCTCCCCGCTGAAACTGGGAGTGATGGCTTCTGGTAGCGGCACCAACTTTGAAGCGATCTCCCGGGCGATCGCAGACCGGCAGCTGAACGCCCAAATACAAGTGGTGATTTACAACAACCCCGGTGCGAAAGTCGCCGCACGCGCCGACAGGTGGGGCGTGCCGGCGGTGCTGCTCAACCACCGCGACTACAAGCGCCGCAAAGATTTAGATGGCGAAATTGTCAAGACCCTGCGGGAGTATAATGTGGAGTGGGTAATTATGGCCGGCTGGATGCGAATCATCACCGACGTTCTCCTTGAGGCTTTCCCCGACCGAATTCTCAACATCCACCCCAGCTTGTTACCGAGTTTTCCGGGCGCGAATGGCGTGGGGGATGCGCTGAAAGCTGGGGTGAAAATAACAGGATGTACGGTTCACATCGCCCGTGCGGAAGTGGACTGTGGCCCGATTATTATACAGGCAGCGGTGCCGGTGCTGCCCGAGGACACTCCGGAAACGCTGCACGCCCGCATTCAAGTGCAGGAACACAAGATTTTGCCGCAAGCGATTGTGCTCGCAGCCGCTCAACGTGCCGGTTGGCATCCCTCAGTCTAGGATAAAACACGCCGGCAGTGTGGTAGTCTTGTTTATGGCTATTTAAACGCTGGCTTTCTAATTATTGACATGACTGTGACATCAAGAATGAAAAGCTGGATGCCCTTTTTGGCGTGGGGGATTCCAGCCGCGTACTTTTTCCTGGCCTTCTTGCAAATGCCGGTGGGAATGGCCACAGGTCTAGACCCATCTTGGACTTATGCGCTCGGTCGCGCCGCCGCCGAAAAACTTATCTTTGGGAAAGACATTATATTCACTTGCGGGCCTTTTGGATACCTGGTTGTTGCTGGACCAGCCTTAAAGCAGCACTTTCTTTCCGTAGTCGGGTTTCATGTGGCCGTCCACTTAATATTTTGCGGGCTGGCTGTTGCGAAGCTAATCAAGCTGAAACACCCCCTAGAAAAGGTGTTAGTGGGGATCAGCCTTACCGTACTATTTCTGCTGGGTATCTCAATTGTTGAACACGAACTGATCTGCACGTTTTTAATTGTCTTGTCTTTCGACAGTCTGTGGAAAAGAAAGTACATTCGATGGGCGGCTGTGGGACTGGGAGGCATTGCCGGCTTTTGTTTGCTGACCAAGTTTACTGTTGGAGTAAACACGCTTGGCTCGCTGATTTTGCTGTTAGGGGCTAATTTCTACATCGCTCTCAAATCAAAATCCGACAGGCTGATTAGCTTTTTGGCTGTTACCGATGCCTTCCTGGCAGCCATTTCTGTTGCCTTCATATTTTTGAACCCCAACCCCCAAATCAGCCTGAAAGAGGTACTCTTGTGTCTGGCTTTTGCCGGCATGATTGGCGCAGTCACTTGGCTGATGCAGAAACGAATCCTTCTTCCTTTTATCGCGGATATAGCAAAAAAAGCTAAGAAGAAAGCGCCGGTATTAGTCTCAGCAGTGCGCCGGCTAGGCTGGAAGGGAGGATTTTATGTCTCCTACTGTTTGTTCCTGATCGTAACGGTTTTGTATTCCTCGCCCTCACTGGTAGATTATCTGAAAGGCTGTCTGGAAATTTCCGAGGGGTATTCCAGTGCCATGAGTATAGTGGGCTCAAACTGGGAACTAGGATTTGCCGTTTCCGAATTAATTTTGGTATCAATCCTTCTCATCTTACTAGCCCGAGAAGGGAATCTAGGCTGGGCTCTGGTTCTTGCTTTTGTTTTGGCGCTAGCCTTTAAACACGGGTTTGTCCGTCAGGACCTTCACGCTGCTGGTTTTATCCGGTTCACCCCCATCATCGTTTGGCTGTGTTGGGAAAAACTTAAAACAGTGCGCTTTCAAAAGCTCTCACATTTCGCGCACGGTTACGTCCTAATCCTGGCTTTCGCCTACCTGACTGTTAATCTGGGGGTATTCATCCCTTACGTTCAGGCGTTAACGCCGGCGAGAGTGGGGGCGCAGCTGTCATCTCTCCTCAATCTCAAGGCGTTTCAGTCCAGTTTGAATGAAATTAGTGCCGCAGATTTAGCTAAAATCAAGCTTCCCGAAAAGGCGCTCCGTCTGGTGGGAAAGAAACCCATAGACATTGTTCCCTGGGAAGTCTTGCTAGCAGAAGCAAATCAACTGAATTGGAAACCCAGACCCGTTTTCCAGTCTTACTCGGCTTACACGCGGTTTCTGGACAGCGCCAACTATAAGAGTCTGTCCTCCGCACCGAGAGACTACATCTTTTATAACTTCGCATCGATTGATGGCCGGCATCCTTTCTTTGACGAGCCGGAAACATTTTTCTACCTTCTGTGCAACTATCAATTATCCCCGGATATGCCTGAGTTGATAAATATGCCGGGGCTGTCCAATCTGATGATACTGTCAAGGCGCAAGTCCAGTATCTGTTCAGCCCTTCCCGGAAGCAAAACAATCTCAATTCCTTGGAATACTCCCCAGTCTTTGGAAAAGAGCGATGGCTCGATAGTTCGCGCCGCGATTAAGTTCGAGTATTCCACTTTTGGCAAACTCTATAAAACTCTCTTCCGAGTGCCGCCGGTTAAGGTGCTGGTAACTGACCTGAATAATTATAGCCGGGTTTGCAGACTTCTTCCAGGGAATTCAGAAAACGGCGTCCTCATCAGTCACCTGTCTGAAGACGAGTTTGAAGCCTTCTCCCTGTTTCAAGGGGAATTACCGAGTCGGGTGAAAAGCTTTAGCTTTTCTACAAGAAATCCTTTTCTCTTTAAACCCAACATCGAGATAAGCTTTGTCTCCTATAATCTGGCCGGCTTCCAGCCTTCAGCTATCTCACTAGACCAAATTTCATCTCGGCTGAGTGCGCTCAAGTTTCTCCCCAAGCAGACTGCGGACTTAAAGGGATTTCTGGACACCCGAAACACAAAAAACGATAAACCCTTTAAAAAGGGGGACACCATTTCGCTGTCTGGATGGGCGACTCGGAAATCAGTCAAAGGACAGACGAATTTTGTTTTGCTAACCAGAGGAAAGGATAATAAGCCGGTTGCCGTTACGACAATTCGCTTGCCCCGCCCAGATGTTGCGCAAGCGCTTAAAAGCAGTGCTTACAGAAACTCTGGCTGGAAGATTGACTTGAAGGCGGAAGTTATGCCAAAGGGATCTCACAATCTCAAAGCCTGGATTTACAAGCCGGCAAGCAATTCTGCTGTACCGCTGACTGGTGTGTACCGCGTTGAGATTCGTTAAGTAGGTGAACCGGGGTTCGTGGGTGCGTATTGGGTGCGTTACCGCTGGGAACGGCACCCTACTTCTGGGAATGAGAAACCTTGCTTTGTAGAGACGCGACATGTCGCGTCTCTACTAAATATGGGCTGGATTGCTAGCGGAAGAAATGGAGATTTCCGTAGAAAATCGCTAAGTAACTAATCAACCAGATGAGAATGCTCAATTTGATGCGATTGTCTTTGATCACAATCCGATCCGGTTCCTCAGCGCCGGATCGCACCATCACCAAATGTTTGTAGTGCATGATTGCGTAGTGCACAACCGGCACCGTCACAACCAGAGAGGGATTCTTCCCAGAAGTGGCGGTAAAAAGAGCGTAGCACATCACCGTCATGGTGGCGGTGCTGTTCACCAAGGAATCCAAATACGGCACAGTGTAGTGGGACAAAACCGGCCTTTGGCTGTTTTCTTTATCCCCCAAATCGAACAGTTCGCACCTCCTTTTGGCAAACCCCAAAAATAGCGCCAGGAAAGAAGTGCAAAGCGCAATCCACGCCGTCGGTGTGTCGCCGAGAGCGTAAACACCGGCTAACAGCCGCAGCACAAACCCAACAGCAATGCAGCTGACATCCAGCAGAGGCAGGTGTTTCAGCTTCAGCGAGTAGGCGAAATTGACAGTAACATAGAGGGCGAGACACGCCAGTGTTGCCACCCCAAAATAATAAGCCCCAGTCAAAGCGACTAGGGCGAGAAAAAGGGCGATAAAAGCTGCAGCGCTGACGCTGACTTTTCCACTGGCGAGGGGGCGAAACCGCTTTTTTGGGTGCTGGCGATCTCGCTCTATATCCTGAATGTCGTTGAAAATATACATGGCTGAGGCAGCAGCGGAAAAAATTGCCACCACCGCGCAGGCGATGACAATGGCAGCCGGTTGGAATAACCGGCCACCAAAAATCACCCCCGCCAGACAGAATAGATTTTTCGTCCACTGGTGCGGGCGCAGCAGCTTTAGGACGTGCGGAGTCACGCGCGCGACATAATAATCATGCCGGCTAGAATCGTTCCTAATCCCACCCATTGATTCACCCCCAGACGCTCTCCAAAAAACCAGCTTCCGCCAATGGCAATCAAGCCAAATCCGATGCCTGCAAACACGGGATATGCCGCTGAAACCGGCAATTTCTCCAGCGCTTTCGCAAACAGCACCACGTTAATTCCATACAAGCTCACCGCCCCGATGAACCAGGGCGAGAGCAGCAAGGAAGTTAAGCCCGGATCGGGGGCTTCCAGGCGAGAGCGCTTCAGGAGCAAACTCCCGATGCAATTGTTCACCGCAGCCGCCAACAGAAATCCCCACGCCACCCAATTAGGATTCATATCATTCCCGCCTGACTAGGAAAGTTGCTTCAAAACCCATAACAGTTTCTCTTTTACCGGACGCCGGTGGGGTGATTGTGCCTTTTCAGCCACTAGCTTATCATAGTTTTGCCTGAACCAGTCGTAACTCTCGCGGAACATCTCATCATTCGAGTATTTCGGCTTCCAGCCCAACTTCAGTAAGGGCGTCACATCAAAATGGAACGCTTTGTGATACGTCAGGTAGTGCCAGGGCGCTAAAGGACTTAAACCCAACCAGTCTAACACTCTCAAGATGCTGATTGCCAGCCATGCCGGCACACTTTTAACTTTTGAATCAGTGCCGGCGTAAGCAATCAGATTCTCTAATCCCCCTCGCAGCGTGCCGTATCTATCCGTACCCACATTGTAAATCCCCGGTTTGCCCAAGTCCAGGGCTAGCATGTACGCATCCATCAAATCCAGGGCGTGAACAAACTGAAACTCGACGTTGCCAGTGCCAGTGACGTAAACGTTTCTGCCCTCTTGAATCCACTCAAACAAGATTTGAAAAATCCCCAGTCTCCCCTCCCCCAGAATAGTGCGCGGGCGGATTACAATCAGTGGCATACCCGCTTTTTCGCAAATCTCGCGCACCGCCAATTCACCGGCTAACTTACCCCTCCCGTAAATTTCTATGGGGTTGGTAAGAGTCTCACTGGTAATCGGGCAACTTTTCGGAGCGCCAAAAATCGCGCTCGAACTCATGTGAATAAAACTCTTCACCCCCGCCCTCACAGCTTCTTCCGCCGCAATGCGACTCCCTTCGACATTCACTTCCCAAAATTTGCCGCCAGACTTTGTGAGGGGAACGAGCGCCACATTGTGATGGACAATATCGGCACCCCGCATCGCCGCCGCCACACCGGCGCGATCGCGGATATCGCAATTAATAAATTCTATCTCCTGCGGACGAGTCGGATCTTCCCAGATATCGAGGATTTTAACCTCCTCGCCCCGCTCCCAGAGACGCCTAGCAATCAGATTGCCCAAAAATCCCGAACCGCCGGTAACTAAATGCTTCATGTATTCCTATCCAACCCCCACCAACAGCACTTGCGGACAGGGAG
>CAZJNL010000299.1:0-6350 GCA_964546515.1 uncultured Oscillatoria sp. | reverse complement strand
GTGATGTCATAGCACGGCACTAACTACTAGTTAGCTGTGTCATTTCTCTGCTGCTGCTGCGTCTACTGTACGTTGTTGTCAGTCGATTGAACGAGCTGAAACCGAGTGGATGACGGCAACATGCATGGCTAGAACCCAGACGCGAGAGAATGCGAAACGGAGAGAGCGCGAGAAGAAAGAAGAAAGAAAGAAAGAAGAAAGAAAGAAAGAAAGAAGAAAGAAAGAAGAAAGAAAGAAGAAAGAAAGAAGAAGGAAGAGGGAAGGACAAAGAAATAGTATCCCCTAGAGCAACAGGTCGTTTTGTATAAGGCCGCTCAGATTGGCGATCTTGACGCTGCAGATCGGTCAGCCAGCCGGCTGAGTCAGCGGGACGCCAAATACGCGACCGCCGCCAATGTGCTACAATTAGCAGAAGAGTTTGAATCCCAAAAAATCTTGAAGTTGAGAGAGCCGTACTTGGGGGATTAGAATGGAAACAGAGCAAACAGAAACAGTTTTAATAGTTGACGATAGCCCCACCAATATCAAGGTGCTGTTTGACTTTCTCAAAGAATGCGGATATAAGGTGCTAGTGGCCATAAGTGGGGAGAGTGCCATTGAGAAGGCGCAACAAACCTTGCCAGATATCATTTTACTGGATGTTATAATGCTGGGTATTGACGGGTTTGAAACTTGCCGACGGCTGAAGGCATCTGCTGTCACAGAAGGCATACCCGTAATTTTTATGACGTCTTTGTCGGATGCAGTAGATAAGGTGAAAGGTCTGCGTTTGGGAGCGGTTGATTATCTCACTAAACCCTTTCAAGAGGAAGAATTGTTGGCGCGTATTCAGATGCATTTGAAAGTCAGCTGCCTGACTAAAAAGCTCGCGAAACAAAATGAAATTCTCGAACAGCGAGTGGCAGAGCGAACAGCTAAACTTGCCCAATCTCTGAAAGAACTGCAACAGGCTCAACTCCAGCTCGTGCAGAAAGAAAAAATGTCTGTACTCGGCCAGCTAATGGCGGGACTCGGTCACGAAATTAACAATCCAGTCAACTTTATATCTGGGAACATAAGCCACACTCAAAAGTATATCGAAAACCTCCTGAAGCACCTGCAACTCTATCGCGAAGCCTTTCCCAATCCGGGAGAAGACATTCAGGAACATGCCGAAGAGATTGACTTGGAGTATCTGCTAGAAGACCTGCCAAAAATGATTTCCTCGCTGAAAGAGGGAACTGACCGGCTGCGCCAGATTAGCACTTCTATGAGGACTTTTTCTCGCGCAGATACCTCGGCGAAGGTAGCCTGCAACATCCACGAAGGCATCGACAGCACGCTAATTATTCTCAAGCACCGGCTGAAAGATAGCAACAAGCGTCCCGCTATTGAGGTCGTCAAAGAATATGGCGACTTGCCTCCCGTTCACTGCTTTCTCGGTCTACTCAATCAGGTGTTTATGAATCTGATTGCTAATGCTATTGATGCCCTCGAAGAGTCGAATCAAGGGCGCTCTTATCAGGAAATTCAAGCGAATCCAAATCGAATTACAGTCCGCACCTCTGTGCTGAAAGAAAACGAAACTGTTGCCATTTCTGTCAAAGATAACGGAGTCGGCATGTCACCGGAGGTGCTCTCTCAGCTGTTTGACCAATTATTCACGACAAAACCAGTGGGCAAAGGCACGGGGTTGGGGCTGTCTATCAGCCAGCAGATTGTGGTGGAAAAACACCAGGGCAAGCTGAGTTGCATTTCCGTCCCCGGACAGGGGGCAGAATTTGTCATAGAGATTCCCGTAAATCCGCCCGACAGTGGCGAAAATGCTCCCCAACCTGCTGCCCAATTCGCAAAGTCGTAATCAAAGATTTGCTCAGGACTGAGCTTTGGGCCAGGGAATTGACCTGTCTTGGGCCAGCTGGCGAGACACAGCCGCCGCCCCATAGCGGTTGATGTGGCTGGGGTCAGCAAAATACTCATTCCGAGTCAGCTCCCGCTGAGACAGGTTGCGAAAGATAAAACCTGTTTGTTTGGCTCGGCGCTGCATGTCCTGCACGAATTGTTGCTCAGCCGACCGGCGCTTGGCGTCCAAGTAGTCCGGGGTGAGCGGCAGATTGACAAAAACCAGGGGAATGTTGAGCGACTTGGTGAAAGTCACAACGTTATTCAGGGCTGCGGCTTGCTCACCCCCCAGCTTAAACGATGCGTAGTCGCCGTCGAACTGCCCCGCCACTCTCGGATTTTGCCGGTAGTAGGTGCCTGGACTAAAGCGGGCGGACACGGGGAGGAACCCATTGCCATCGATGGCATTGAACAGCTCCCTTTCCCTATTCGTGGCTTGTGCGACAGTGAATTGAGCCTCAGCCTGACTGTTCTCGTTCCCGGGCTGTTGAAGCAGAGCCTGATCACTCTCGTTCCCAGGCAGTTGAGGCAGAGCCTGACTATTCTCGTTCCCAGGCTCCGCCTGGGAACGAGGTGACTCTGCGCCCAGAAAACGAGGGGACACAGATGCTGCCTTGGAATAGTTTGCCAGCAGAGTAAATGGCGCAAGCCCAGCCTGTCTGGAAGGAAAACCGGCATCTGCCGGCGGCAATGGGCCCACTGCGGAGGCTTCTGACATATCTGTCAGGCTGGGGCGGATTCCAGCCTGTAACTGCTCGTAGCCTGGGGAACTGACAATCCCCTTGTAAGTCCTGTCCGCACGACCGTTATTAAAAGCCCGCACCCCATCAGCCCACAGAATCAGCCTGGGCAGCTGATCTTCGCTCAACAGCTCTCGCAGCTTGAAGTCTACGACTCGGGCAGTCGCGCCATTCACCGAAAAATTAAAGATTTCCAGCCCCCCATAGCCTCTAGCGGCCAAGGCTTGCTTGAGGGCTTGCGGATCGACGCCCTGCAAGGCGCGGGAACTGCCCACAATCAGGATATCGGGCGGGCCAACTGCTTCCAAGTAGGACAGATAAAGTAGCAACTGCCGGTCGAGCAAATCGCTGCCAAACGTGGCGAAGGGCAGCCGAGAATCCAGCACGGCTGCTTTTTTTTGGGCTGCGGAAAAGTTCCGCAGATATTCTGTTACCTTCTTCTGCGCGATCGCCCGTTTGGGGCTGCCCGGGGGGACGGTTTGCATCCAAGCAACAGCCTCAAGCCACGCTACGGCTACTCGGTTCCATTCCAGCGGAGTTTTCGCAGACCGGGCCAGATTCGCGGCCCTAGTGGCCCTGCTGAGCCCTTCATTAAAGGGATCGATTTGCTGCGCGACGGTAACAGACGCAGCCACTGCGGGCCCGGGCGGCGGTGTGGCGGCGGTGGCGCGGCAGGCATAGAAACCGCAGCCAACGGCTAGCGCCCACGCAGCCACGCTGGCAGCCCAACGGTTGAGGTGGCTTGATACTGGCATATCGGTCAATAGGGATTTGAGATTTGAGATTTCAGAGAACAGCCGATTATTCTTTAACAACTGAAAGGGGAAATCAATTCTGGATTTTAGATTTTAGGTTGAGTTTCCGTTCTGTTTGATTGAGCGTTTTGACTTATCAGGGTGTTCGACGGTTCTTACCCTCCTCCCCAACCGGCATTTAACCGCATTTTAATCTTACAGCCACCCACACCGGCATTTCCAGAAGCGGCGAGCCCGCTCAAGAGGCTGGAATGGCTGCCCGCTAGCACTGTAGGGGGTTTTTGCCTTAAAAGCAGCGATACGGCTGGTAGTCGTAGCCATTGATCTCCGGCCAGGACTTAAAATATTTCCCAGGAGTAGTCTTGACAGGCAAGCATTTTTGTGCTACCAAATCCCCCGGCGTGCGGAAATTCACCAGCCACAGGGCAGCCGGTCGCGGCAAATCAGCCAGTACCTTGCGCAGGGTGGCGGGGGCGCGACAGGTGGCGTCCTCACAAGACTGCCGGTCTTCATGCGCTAAAACAAACTGCGGATCTGCTGTTGAATTTCTCCCAGGGTACTGGCGTCTGAATTCCCAAGCCAGCCCCATCAATTCGCCCGTTTGTACATGGGTAAAGTGGGTTGTGGCAATCAGCACCGGCACCACCGATTTGGGAATGTCGATTTTTTTTGCTCCAGTTTCAAAAGATTGAGATACTTCTTGAATAACCGGCACTAACAAGTCAGGACGATAGTATTTCTGATAGCCCAGATTGCACACCACAGTCACCCCGCTCAACAGCCCCATCAGCCAAATCAGCGCCACAGCCCTCGTTCCCCGGCTCCGCCGGGGAACGCCTTCCGGGAGGCAGAGACTCCCCCTTTCACAATCCTCAAGGATGAATGATTTTTGAGCAATTATTTCCCCATCCGCACTTATACTTCCACCTTCTTTTGAGGCAGAGCCTCTTGTCTGGCATTCCCCAGCAGAGCCGGGGAACGAGAAAGTGTTCCAACTTTTCGCGAGGCTAGCTCCTGCCAGAGCGATGACCGCTGGAAAGTACACAAAATTATACCGAGCGCCGCGCGTGATGTCAATGCCCAAAAAGTATGAAATCCCAAAGAACAGCGCAATGGAGCTCAAAACAAACCCACCCAAAACGCCGATCGCCAATTGATTTTCAGGTGAGATGAATTGCGCTTTCAGTCCGCGCCACAGAATTGGTGACGCCCATATGAAAAAAATCAGCATCACCAACCCAGAGACAATCACCACCGGCAGTGCCGGTGACTCCACCGGCAGCAGCGACAGCATCGTGATCCAAGCAGCCAAAGCTTGAAAAATCGGTTTGTACCACCCCCAACCCGCGCCATTGCGAATCCATTCCGTGAGCCGGCTGTCAGCACTATTAAACCACACCGGCAGCCAAACCAGCCCCCCAGCCAGCGTGCCCAGCGCAACCGCGCACACGCGCCACCAATGTGTGATTCTTTTCCCTTCGTTCGTCCCCTCGTTACGGGGGCGGGCACGGGGGCCCGCCCCTACAGCCCCGGAACGAGAATCGGCAGACTCCGCCTCCCCCCCATCGAGAGTAGTGCCAGATATCGACTTACCCCAAAATCCCAAATCCCCAACCCACAACCCAAGCAAAACCAGCGCTTCGGCACAAAGCGCCAGTGCGAAAAAGTAGTGGGAGGCAATGCCGAGAGCGTTAACTGCCACCCAGCTGATGGCGCACCGCACCGGCACCTGCTTGCCTGCTCGCAGCGCCCGCGCCGCCACAACCAGACAGCCCAGCGAGCAAATAACCAGTAAAATCGCCAAACTGTAGTGACGGGCTTCTTGCGCCAGATAGATGCCGTAGGGAGAAACCGCCATCATCGCAGCCGCCAGATGGCCAACCGAGCGGGAGCGAAAAGCCAGCAAACCAAGGGCAAACAGAGCTGGAACTGAGGCGACGCCCAGAAGTGCCGGCAGAGCTCGCGCCACCCACAGCGAGACGTGCTCCCCCGGTGCCGGTGGAAACAGCTGCATCCAGAAATTAGCCAGCACGAAGTAAACCGGCGGGTGGTTGCTCCAAGTCAGCAAGTTGTGAGTGACATTTTGTGCCGAGGCGATTAATCCACCCGCAGGGGGTGGCGGAATCAGCGGCTGCAAAAGAACGTCCAGCGGAACAAGCCGGTCTAGGGGCACTGAACGATAGTTATTGCCCAGGCTGAAAACCATTGTAGAGAACTCATCTGTCCAGGGGGGCTTGGCGTCGAGCGCCGCAAACCGCAAACCGGCACCAACCGCCACCCAAAGCAGCAGAAGTGCGAAGTCGGAAGGTTGAAGGTTGAAGATTTTTTTCATAGTTCATATTTATACTTCATCCTTCATCTTTAATTCTGGGTAGGGTGCCTTCCCCAAGGGAAAACGCACCTAAATATCCCATTTCCTCAATATCTTATTTCCCCTCGGATCTCCCTCCCTCTAATCTAGCAATTTGGAAATATTTGTAAAATTATCTTTTCCCCCTAGAAAGGAAAAAAGAGAATTTCACAAATCATTTAGAAGGGCTGGATTAAGGCGGCCCGCTTATGACTGCCCAATCCTCAATCCTTGACTTCTGTCACGCGCCAGCTGAGCTTGAGGTTAATCCAGAAATTCCAGACAGTAACAGCGGCAATTGCCACCAGGTTAGCCAAATACCTGCCATAGGGCAAATATTGGAAGCCCAACAGATTGAACAGCAAATTCAGCAGCAGCACGTTCAAGACCACCCCAGCGAGGCAGATCGTATTGAATTTCACAAACCGTTTGACGCGCTTGCGCAACCCCCGCTGCTTGCTGGAAATGTCGCCAAAAGTCCACAGGTCATTCCACAAAAAGTTGTTGACAATTGCCAATTCTGATGCTATAATTTTACTCCTCGTCAGCCCCCAACCCAGGGTGGTGGGGTCGCTGAGCAGGAAAAGGATAGCCATATCGACAAATACGCCGCTGAAACCCACG
>CAZJNL010000298.1:0-6363 GCA_964546515.1 uncultured Oscillatoria sp. | reverse complement strand
CATACATCAAATTTGGCATCAGCCCGTCGAACCCTTCCCCATAGCATTCTTTCGCGTTCTCCCCCGGCTGGGTAGCCCCAAACAAGCCCGCAAGGCAGTACAGCAGCAAGAGGCTGATCCCTTCCTCCTGTCGGGCGCGTTCCAATATGGGAATATTGCGGTTGATATTTTTTTGCTGTAAGTTTTCCTGGGTATTGCCGTAATGCAACAGCCTCAAACTCTCTAAGGAACTTACCCGCTCCTTGCTAATATATTTACCCTCATACTTGACTTGCTCGTGAAAGCGACCTGTATAGCTGATTTCGGGGATATTCCTGAACAGTCTGATGGCATGTAATTCTGTCATGCCGGCTGTATCTTTCGCTTCAGTTCGGATTAGGGAGTAGGCTATAACTTCTGGCTGGGCAGTTATTTCCTCCCAAAATTTCTCTGATTCTACGACTAGCTCTTCGTCCGCATCCAGCACTAAAATCCAGTCCCCCGATACCAGGGAGAGAGCGTAATTGCGAGCCGCCGCAAAATCATCGCACCACTCGAAGTAGCCAACTTTCGCCCCATATTGAGCGGCAATCTCAGGTGTGCCATCTTCAGAGCCGGTGTCTACTACCACCATTTCATCGACGTAGGGTTTAGCGCTGGCTAGACATCGGGGCAAGTTCTCTCTTTCATTTTTGACAATCGCGCAAAGGGACAAAACCGGCTTGCGTGTTGTCTCCTCTCTGTTCTTCCTGCTCTCCGCTTCAGCTCTCGCTGCCGGTTCTAAAACAGGTTGGCTCGCCTTAAGGCTTTTCAACCCATTTTTTTGTTGAAATTCTCCCACCCCTTCTAAATCAGATTCCCGGTAAATGTGATAAGCTGGATAGTGGGTGTCCACAAATAAAGAAAACCCTAGCGCCGCCGCTCGAATGCAAAAATGTCTGTCTTCCCCCCGAAACGAAATATTTTTGATTTCTTTAAAGCTCACTCCCGCCAATAAGGCTTTCTGGCTGATTAAAGTACAGGCTCCCAATCCCCCAACCTCATAAACTCCAGGCTGTTGCAATTGGTTAATAAACTGCGCTTGCCTCCTAGCTACCTCTTCCTGAGATAGCTGCTCTCCCCTTTCCTTGCCGTAAAGCGTATAGAAATCCGAAACCCACACTTGCGGCAATTTTGGTGCATTTAGCTCCCAGCTTGTCCAATAAATCTCTGAAATAATCTCTTTGCCGGTGCTGATTAAATGTTCAAGAGTGTGGGGATTTAGGACTAAATCTGAATCCACCAAAAATAAGTATTCGTAACCCCCTTCAAGGGCCTTTTGAATCATCAAATCTTTGAAAGCTGCTACCTTCCAGATTAGGTGTTCTTGCCAGACGTGCGTGCGTTCATCACAAACATACTGGTCATCTCTTTGGCTTTTCTGGATAAGCACCCCCTCTACATTTTTAGCAAAATCCTCCAAAAGTTGACTGGATGCTTCGATTTGGTTGTCATCCACAAAAAAGAAATGTAATATAAAGCCGCCTCGCTCTATCTGCTTTAACGAGTTCAAAAACTCCTCTAAAATTATAGGCTTTTGATGGACGGGACTCCCGACCAAAACTCGCTTCTTCTGTGCCGGTTCAGTTTGATTTTGCATTGGCTTGCCCCACTAAACTGTCTTTAATTACAAATAGCTCTTTTCCTGATTATTTCGGTAGCTGTAGAGACTCCGCCCGCTCCTATATGGGTCACAGCCTCATCCAAGAAGGGCTTGGAAATGTTGGGTGTACTCCTCCATTCTAGCAGCCCAGGTGTGGTGAGAAGCGAGAGCTATCGATTTTCTCACCATATCGGTACGTTTTTCTTCGTTGTCCAGGATAAAATCTATCTTCTCGCACAGCTCCGACAGATCGCTAAACATCTCAAAAAAGTCGTTTCCCAGACTGGTATCGTAATTATTTCCCAGCTCCTCGCACAGCAGGCACGCTTTTGTCGGCATGACTTCAAAAAACCGGGTCGGTATGTAGGTTTCGTCCGAGGCGTGAATGTGCAAGGTTATCTTGGACTCATTATAGATGCGATTCACTTCTTCAGCATTCGTGCTGGTAACGACATGAATATCATATCCTTTTAGCATGGTTTCTAGAAGAACCAGCATCCTCCTTTCGCTAAAACTGCCGACGAAACTTATGTCGTATTTGTAAGGGCAGTCAAGCTTATTGTAGAATCTGGGATTGTAGGCGTGGTGAACCCTGACAGCGTTTATCCCCTTGCTGAGAGAGTATTCGCACACTTGCTGGCTGTGTGCCAGAACTAGGTCAGGCTTTCTTGACGCATCCAGGAGATGCCGCGCTGAATCAATGGAAAATTCGGACGCCATAAAAGCTACGGGGATTGCCAGCTGACTGAGCGCCTCTGCAGGAAATCCCGGACCGTACTGGATGAATACGATGTCGGGTTTGTTCGAGCTGGTTTGAGAAGCGTACAAAGCCTCAAAGAGTGCTCGACTATCCATGTAGTTGCAGCAGAAGACGTTGTGACCTATCCCCTGGAACCCTTCCAGCATCGCATACTCCGCTCTCCACACCTCCCCGTCAAAAATACCGCAGTACAGTATGTTCATACTATCATCTCCCCGCTTAATATTCCACAGATGTTTGTACTGAGTTACTGCACCGGCTCCTCTGGCGAAGGCTGTCTCTCAACTAGTTTACCGCAGACTTGGGGTTGTGGGGTTAGCTCCCATCTGGGAGCTAACCCTACTGCTGAAAGATGGCTACAGATTGCTTTCAATCAATTGCCGGTACTGGCTCTTTTGCTTGACGCCCTTGAGCTCGCCCACTTTGTCTTTGTGCTTGAAGAATTGAATGGTGGGCGTTCCGGTGACACCGGCAGCCTCGGCAATGTTTGGGTCTTGCTCGATGTCGATCTCTACATAGTGAATCTTACCATCGAACTCGTCCACCACTTTGTTCAAAATCGGCTTCAGGGTGTGGCATGGCCCACAGGTGGGTGAGGCATATTTTACCATTATCAGCCGGTCGCTATCATGGTACAGCTTGCGCAGCGCCCAGCCTCCCTCGTGGCGCGTCGCCGATAGGTCAAATGTCTCCTCTGTCTCCACCTGCTTCTCTTCAGCGGGCTGTTCAGCCTGCTTCTCAGCCTCACCGGCTTGATGGAATTCCTGTGCCAACCCCTTCTCGGACAGCCACCGCTCAGCTAGCATCGCTGCCATGCAGCCGGTGCCGGCAGCTGTGATCGCTTGGCGGAACTCGTGATCTTGCACGTCACCGGCAGCATAAACCCCCTCGACGCTGGTTGCTACCGAACCGTGCTCGGTGACAATATAACCCACTGCGTCGAGTTCCAGCTGCCCCTGGAACAGTTGAGTGTTGGGAGTGTGGCCAATGGCGTAGAACAGCCCCTTGACCGGCAAGTCGCTGACTTCGCCCGTCTTGCTGTTTTTCACTTTCAGCCCTTGCATCAGCCCGCCTTCCTCACCAAAAACATCCACCGCCTCAGTGTTCCAGTGAACGGTGATTTTGGGGTGGCTCAACACCCGGTCTTGCATAGCTTTGGAGGCTCGCATTTTGTCGGAGCGCACCAGCAAGTGAACGTGGCTGGCGTATTTGGTGAGATAGATCGACTCTTCCGCCGCTGTGTCGCCGCCTCCAATCACCGCCAGCTCAACTCCTTTGAAGATTGGGGTGGCTCCGTCACAAATCGCGCAAGCCGAAACGCCTTGGTTCCAGAATTTCTGCTCACTTGGCAACCCCAGCCGTTTCGCAGTTGCGCCGGTGGCAATCACAATGGCGTGCGCTCTGACTTCCCGCTCAGCGGAGCGCACAGTAAAAGGACGCTGGCTCAAGTCAACAGAAATCACATCTTCTGTGACTAACTCAGCCCCCCACCGCACCGCCTGAGCTTTCATCCTGTCCATTAATTCTGGCCCTTTCACCCCTTCCGGAAAGCCCGGAAAGTTCTCCACTTCGGTGGTGGTCATCAGCTGGCCACCAGGGATGCCCCCCATTTGATAGCCTTCAAACACCAAGGGCTTCAGGTTGGCCCGCCCTGCGTAGATGGCCGCAGTATAGCCGGCTGGGCCAGAACCAATAATCACCAAGTTTTCTACAGTTGGGCTTGCCATACGCAATAGCTTAAACTCATAACGACTACGTTTAATATACCACAACTCCCCCACATCAGACAGCCGAACCGAGCGGCGGATATGTGGCCCGAGGTGCCAGTGGGGCTGCGGAACGAGAAGAAGCTGGGGGTTGCCTCAGGCTGTGCCGGATAGCCTAACTGACTCACCGAATAGAACAAAGACTTTCAATCAGTGAGCTTCCTGGGAGATTGAAGCTGCTAGGAAATCAACATCTGACTCGATTAGCCATGAAGGAGGTTTATTTGATGCACAGCAAGTTTGTCAAAGCAATCTTTGCCGTGATACTTTTTCTGGGATTTAGCTTAATGAGCTTTGATGCCGCTTACGCCGCCCGCGCCAGGGACTACAGTCCAAGGGAGTTCCGGTCTGTTTTGAATGGCTTGGGATACAACATCACCTTGGGGGATACCCTAACAGATGAAGCCACTAAGAAAGCTATCAGTGATTTTCAGAAGGCTTACAAGCTAACGCCTGATGGCGTAGCGGGAGCGAAAACCCAGGACTTGGCAGCAGATATGGTCAAAAATATTCAAGGCTCGCTGAACCTGGTTGTCCAACCCAGCCCTGAACTGCCGCGCAACCAGTTTTATGGCCCGCGAACCGAGGCAGCCGTCAAAGCCTTTCAGAAACAATATAAACTGTCAGAGACGGGCATAGCCACCCTGCCAGTTCGCCAGAAACTCGACCAAGAGGCCAAAAGAATTCTGGGCAAATAAGTAGGCCCACAAAAATTAGCCCCACGCCGCCTCTCCCAGAAACCCGGTTTCTTTAAGAAACCGGGTTTCTTGCTATTCGCCCCACAATTCCGTTTTAATAATTTACAATTCTAGCAGGTTGGCAAGAGATCGTCACGCTAGCAAACAGAGTCAGCGTCAGGTTTTTTATTATCCCCAGTTTCAGCCAGCGCCAATTTAATAATGAGTAATAAAATAGATTTGATGTAAACCCCCCCTTAAGGAGACTGGTGATGGAGCGAGTGCTGGAACCGGAAGTGATGGACACCTGGGAAGAGGCGATCGAGTATGACTCAATGGACTTCACCGAGGTAAATACTGCCTTTGCCCAATGTGCCGTGGAGTTAGGGCCACCGGCAGGTCAAGTGCTGGACGCAGGCACCGGCACGGCTCGCATTCCAATTATAATAAGTCAGATGCGACCGCAGTGGCAGCTGACCGGCACTGACCTGTCCAAAAACATGCTCCTGGTTGGTGCCAGGAATGTTGAGATAGCGGGGTTGCAAGGGCAGATTCAGCTGGAACTCGCTGACGCCAAGCAGCTGGATTATGAAGATGGCCGGTTTGACATGGTGATTTCCAACAGCCTCGTCCACCACTTGCCAGATCCGCTGCCATTTTTCCTGGAACTCAAGCGAGTGCTAAAACCCAACGGCGCTATCCTGATCCGGGATTTGATTCGACCGGCATCTCCGGCTTTTGTCGAAGCCTTAGTTGGCGGTATCGGTGCCGAGTATAGCGCCCACCAGAAACAGCTGTTCCGGGATTCCCTGCACGCGGCGCTCACTCTGGAGGAAGTCAATCAGCTTGTACTCGCCGCCCAGTTAGAGGGGGTGAAAGTCTATCAATCCAGCGACCGGCACTGGACAGCTGAGCGTGCTTGGGCGGAGGGCGGGCAATAAGAACGCCCACCCCAGTTTAGGGCATTTATCCCATCACTTCCCGCATACCATTGGAGAAGCGCTGCATCATCAGTTCCCCAACAACCACAAAGAAAACCTTCTCAATCGTGGTGTTTGTCTCCAAAAATGCTAGGGTGGCAGCTGTAGCAATTTTAACGGCGCGTTTGACCCGGAAACGATACATGCCCACGCTCAGGGGTGGGAAAGCAATCGTGCGGAGGCCGTGCTGATCTGCTAAAGTTAAACAGCTGTGATAGCATTGAGCAAGCATCTTCGGCTCTCCATGTTTGCCGTCCAGCCACACTGGGCAAACTGTGTGGATCGCCCACTTGGCTCCCAGGTTGAAGCCGGGAGTAATTTTAGCTTCGCCGAGTTTACAGCCATTCAGCTCGCGGCACGCTTCTAACAATTCTGGGCCGGCAGCCTGGTGAATAGTTTTGTAGATGCCGGTGCCCTTCAGGAGAGAAGACAGCGCGGGAATGACGATAGCATCCACTTTGATTGTGGTAATATCGCCTTCAACCAGTTCCAATCGATCAGTCATACCATTTACTTGAGGTTCTGTCCAGTCTCAATTGTACAGGGGGCCGGCTGTCCA
>CAZJNL010000297.1:0-6365 GCA_964546515.1 uncultured Oscillatoria sp. | reverse complement strand
TATCTGTACCTCACTCGGTTGAAATCTGCTATAATATTAGTGAATACCTGCCACTCACCGCCGACATAGAGCAAATTAGTCCGAGAAACATCCCAATTTGGGAAAGAATATCTTTCGGTGCGTGACGCGGCTCGTCACGCACCCTACTTACCCACCATAACAGCAGGAATAGCAATGCAACTCTCACCGCAAGAAAAAGACAAATTGCTGATTTTCACAGCCGCCCTCGTAGCGGAGCGCCGCAAAGCCAGAGGCTTAAAACTCAACTACCCAGAAGCTGTCGCCTACATTTCCGCCGCCATTATGGAAGGAGCCAGAGACGGTAGCACTGTCGCAGATTTAATGAGTTACGGCACCACTTTGCTGGCGCGGGAAGACGTAATGGAAGGCGTGCCAGAAATGGTACAAGAAGTGCAAATAGAAGCCACCTTTCCCGACGGCACAAAATTGGTGACAGTACACAACCCCATTCGCTAAGTAGGGTGGGTGACGCAAAGCGCGTCACGCACCGCCCAACCCCTCACCCTTAAAAGGAGCTAATGGCTGGCACCGCTCCAAAGCTCCCCTGAGTTCCTCAGGAAACAGCGGCTTGCTGATAAAATCATCCATACCGGCATCCAGACAGTTTTGCCGGTCTTCCTTCATCGCAGCGGCAGTCATCGCCACAATCCGGGGGCGCGAGCCTGGTGCCCATTGCTCGCAGATCAGACGAGTCGCCGTCAGTCCGTCCATTTCCGGCATCAGCACGTCCATCAGCACCAGATCATAAGGCTGCCGGCGCAAAGCTTGCAGCACCTCCAGCCCATTCCCCGCCACATCCGCCCGATACCCCAGCCCCTCCAGCATCAGCAGCGCCAGTCGCTGGTTCACCCGATTGTCCTCCGCCAGCAAAATCCGCAGGGGAAGCCGCTCAGCTAGTGGGGGCATCTCCGGTGGAGGCGGAGGGTCATCCTCATCCCGACGGCTTATCGGCACAGCGGGTTTGAGAGCGCGGACAGCCGCAGTAAAATAAAAAGTAGATCCCTCCGTTTGTGCCGCCGGCGGCTGCCAGTCAGGAGGGGGATTTCCTCCCACCGCGCCAGAGCTGACCACCCAGATCCGACCCCCCATCATTTCACTCAACCGCTGGCTAATTGCCAAACCCAGTCCCGTACCGCCATAGCGCTTCGTCGTAGAAGCGTCCACCTGACTGAAAGACTTAAACAGGCGATTCATGCGCTCAGCGAGAATGCCGATGCCCGTGTCCTTAACAGCAAATTGGATTTCCCAAACCGAGTAGTCCCCAGCAGGTGCCGTCAAATCGGGGGGCGGCGGAGATTTTTGACCGGCTGAATCCTGGAAACTGGATTGAAACCCATCCCCACTCCCCGAGCGTATCTTCTGGGCCGTAACCAGCACCGAAACCTGACCGGCATCCGTAAACTTGACCGCATTGCTCAACAAATTCACCAGAATTTGGCGCAACCGCGTCACATCCCCCACCACCACCTGCGGCACCGGCCCGACAAACCGGTATCCCAGCTGCAAGCCCCTCTCAGCAGCCTTAGGAACCAGCAGAGCCAGAGAAGCCTCAATACAAGCTCGCAGCTCGAACGGCTGCTCCTCCAACTCCAGCTTGCCCGACTCAATTTTAGAAAAGTCCAGAATATCATTAATAATAGTCAGCAGCGCCTCAGAGCAACTGCGAACCGTTTCGGCATATTCTCGCTGCTCCTCATCGAGTTCCGTATCCAGCAGCAAGCCGCTCATGCCAATCACCCCATTCATCGGCGTGCGGATTTCGTGGCTCATCATCGCCAGGAATTCGCTCTTAGCGCGGTTAGCAGCTTCAGCCGCCTGTATTGCCCGCTCCAGCGCCAAATTTTGCTCAGCCAGTTGCTGGCGCTGCCCGGATTCTTGCTCCAGCAGGCGGGCTTGCGCCAAAGCAATCCCCACTTGCTCCGCCACCGCTTCCAGCAGTTCGATTTCATCCTCTTTCCACTCGCGCAACTCGTCGCACTGGTGCAAAGAAATCACCCCATTCGGTTCCCCCTGATAAGAAGTGCGAATCCCCAACATGGATTTCACTCCAAACTGCAAGCAGCGGGCGACAGAAGATTGCAGCAAAGGATCGGTGCACACATCTGCAATCGGGATCGCCCGGTCTTCAACCATTGTCTGGACTGCGTGGGGGTTGCCTGTTACCGGAATCTCCACATCCAGTGCCGATGTTTGCCCCGGCGCTAGATACTCCGCCACACAGCGCAACCGGCACCTTGACTCCCCTTCATAAATAAACAGCAAGCAGCGACTGACACCAAACGCACTGCCCAGTAAATTGCACGTCGTCTGCAAGATTTGCTGAGTGTCCAAACTGCGGCGAATCTCCTGAGTAATTTGCCGCAGCAGCAAGGCGCGGTCGAACTGTTGCTGCGGCTTGGCGGCTGCTTCTTCGCGCTCAATCTCACCCCCCACCCACTGCGCCATCAGCTTCAGCAACTCTTTTTCCACCGTTTTGAACTTGCGGCGGCGGGGAGTGGGTGACTGTGCAATAAATTCAGGAAGCAAAGGGGCACCATTTGTGCCAGCAGAATCCTGGGAGCGGGATTGAAAAAAGCAGAGCGTGCCGTACACCTTCCCCCCCACCAGCACCGGCGCACCAAGATAAGCCTCGATTTCCACACCGGCGCAGGACAAATGGCGCTGCCCTTTAGACCCCCCCGACCTGAAGCTGACGATTCCTTCCGGAAGCCAGAGTTGGCGGCAATCCCCCTGCGGCAAATCGAAAACAGCGCCCGTGGCGATGGGAGTGTCGAGCGAGTGCGCCGCCATCACCGAGATGCGATCCGTTTCAATCCGTCCCAAGATGCCGGTATCCAGCCCCAACCACTGGCATCCCAGCTCTAACAGCCGGTAGAGGCGCTCGCTGTAACTCAGTTCCCGGGCGGCTTGCACCTCACAAAACGCCAGAATCGTGGCTTGAGAGTGGCGCAGTTCTTCCTCCGCTTGCTGGCGCTGACTGATGTCAATCCCCACAACCACAGCCGCTTGCCCTTGCATGTACTTCTGAGCTACTATCAGATAGTTGAAGGGAGTGCCACTCACCTCCCACTCCACTTCTGCCGAGGCTTCTGAGTCCGTGCTGGCAAAAAACTGCCGCACGAACTCAATGACTTGCGAACCGGGCTGGAGAAAGCCGATGTCTCGGCCCACAAAAGCTTCTGGGGGCAGGTTCAAGGCTTTCGCTAAATAGCGGTTCACGCCCAAGTATTTCAAATCGGCTGCGATCCAGGCCACACTTCCCGGCACCGCATCCAAAACCGCTCGCAACTGATCGGTGACTTGGCGCAGCTCCTCAGACGCCTGCTTGCCGTTGGTTGCCTCTTCCACCGCCGGTTTGAGCCGGTCGGGAGCAGGTACAATTAAATCCGGGGGCGGCGGGGAAAATTTTTGGCCTGCTGAATCCTGGAAACGGGATTGAAAGAACACCGCACCGGCAACCCGCACACCCTTGCTGTTCGCGCTCGGGGCGCCACCCCCAGAAGCCCCATCCCCTTCCGGTCGGGCCATATCGAGCAGCCACCGCAGCTCCCCCTGCTTAGTGAAAATCCGGTATTCTACCGCACCGGCTCGATGGCTGGCGATTTCGCGGGCAAATTGCTGGTATTTGGGCAAATCCTCCGGATGAATCCAGGATGCCCAGCCCCCCCTGGCCCTCACCTCTTCGGCGCTGTAGCCGGTGAGTTGCTCTATGCCTTCCGTCACCCACTCCACAACCACATCGCCGGTGGCTGCAACCCGGGCTGAATAAACACAGTCCGAGGTGAGGAGCGACGAGCGCGAAAGGGAACCTGTTTCACTCTCCCGCAACGCTGGCTTAGCCTGCAGGCGCTTAACGTTCTCGTCTTCTAGCTGCTCGATTTCCATGTTTAACTCACTGTGACAGCTGTTAGATGGGCTTGTTAAGTGGCTGATTCCCAGTGCGGGGGGGTTTGTCCCCCCACCAAAGTTTCAATCCCGTTCCCAGGATTCAGCTGGCAGTTTTGTTGCCCCCCGCTTCCTGAATTTATCATACAGTTATCCTCTCGCCGCCGCCTCAATGCTATAAGTTACAGGAAGCTAACCGACCAACAGATAGCACAAAGGAGCGACTTGCTTGAAAAAGGTAGAAGCCATTATACGGCCCTTTAAACTGGATGAAGTCAAAATCGCCCTGGTCAACGCCGGCATTGTGGGCATGACGGTTTCCGAAGTCCGAGGCTTTGGGCGTCAGAAAGGCCAAACCGAGCGATACCGGGGTTCCGAGTACACCGTCGAGTTCCTGCAAAAGCTCAAAGTCGAAATTGTTGTTGACGACGAGCAGGTCGATATGGTAATAGACAAAATCATCTCGGCCTCCCGCACCGGCGAGATTGGGGATGGCAAAATCTTCGTCTCGCCGGTCGAGAAAATTATCCGCATTCGCACAGGGGAAAGGAACGAGGAAGCGATTTAGACTTTCCAGGGGAGCGGGGGAAGGTGGCGAAGTTCGACACCTCCCCCCCCCTCACCCCCTGTGTGCTGATTCAGCACGACCGCACTGAACCCAGCATAGGGAGCAGGGTTTGGAAAGCTTGACCCCGATGGCTGCAGCGTCGCTTCAACTCCGGCTTCATTTCCGCAAAGGTCTGCTCGTGCTCTGGGACATAGAAAATGGGGTCGTAGCCAAAGCCGCCGGCACCCCTAGGAGCGCCGAGGATTTCCCCCCGGCACATCCCCAGCACTCGCAAGGCGATCGCACCGTCGGGACGAGCGATCGCTACCGCACAGACAAATTGCGCTTTCCGGTTCTGTTCGTCCCCCAGTTCCCGCAGCAGCCGCGAAATCCGCTCGGCGTCGGTTTGGCCGTAACGAGCGGAATAAACGCCCGGAGCACCGTTGAGGGCGTCCACTTCCAAGCCAGAATCATCCGCAATCGCCCACTGGCCAGTTGCTTTGGCCACTTCGGACGCCTTCAGGCACGCATTTTCCATGAATGTGCTGCCGGTTTCTTCAATATCGAGTTCGTCTGGCTTTAGCTGGAGTTGCAAGTTTAAATCAGCTAAATACGCCTGCATTTCCCGCAGTTTGCCCGGATTGCCGGTGGCTACTACTAGCAATTTTGCATCAGTCATTGGTTATTGGGCATTGAGAATTGGGCATGGGGTCAATTATCACTTACTTTCTGAAACCTGCAACCTAACCCCTAACCCCTAACCCCTAACCCCTAACCCCTTAGGGGCATTGAACACAGAGAATTTGTAGGGGCGGGTTCTAGAGAAATCTTTGCCCCCTAATGAAAAATCTTAATAAACCCGCCCCTACCGGCATTCGGCGATGGGCGATGGGCAATCGGGCATTGCTCAGTTGGTCTTCGCAGCTGATTCGCATAAAAACGAGGCTGTGCCTTAAAGCCGGTGGCATGACACGAATAAGCTTCGGATCAGCATCAATTAACCCTACCAAAAGCCGCGCCCGCCCTGTCACCCCACCCCCCAGCCCCCTCCCCGCACGCGGCTACCGTTTATACAGATATTGGGCGCGGGCCACAGCGTGTAACTCGTAGGGTGCGTTCCCTATCCCACCGGCACCGATGGAGGTGCGTTCCCTCTTAGGGAACGCACCCTACCCCGGGCGCTTCTTGCATTTTTGGCACTGGGGATTTGTGTATAAACCGTAGCCGCACGCGGGGAGGGGGGGTAGGCAGCCCAAAGCCGGCACGAGCCTGTTTTTTCTGTTATCCGAAAGAATGGTTTTTACAAATACCCGGATCAAGACAGGTTTTGTATATATGCTTTCTGCCGGATATTACACAATTTGAACCGCCAAGCGCTACCTTTGAACCCCTAACCCCCAGGTTTTAGGTGGTAAATGTTAAGTGGTAGGTGGCCAACTTGACATCTGAAACCTCTTCCCCTCACTTTTGACCCCTAATTCCTTCCAGGCCACAGGCAACGAGTGCCGGCACGAGCCTGTTTTTTTTGTCATCCGAAAAAATGGTTTTTACAAAACCCCGGCTTTAGACATGTTTTGTATATATGCTTTCTTCCGTAACTTGCAAAAGTTGAAACCCATTCATTCTACTTCGCCTCAGGGAAGCGACGGCCAAGTAGAAGCCGGTGTACCTGGCCCAACGCTGGCTGTTTTCATTCATTCCACTTCCCCGAAGGGAAGCGACAAGACTCTCCCGCCCCCTCTCAAAACCCTGAAACCCGCGACCGGAGCCAGATCGGCGGGGTCTGCGACAGAATCGCCAAATCCAGGATTTTCCTGACCCCGCCGCAGAGGGGCAGCCGAAACAGGGAGTGCCGGCGCGACGGGAGGTGCCGGTGCGACGGGAGGTGCCGGTGCGACGGGAGGTGCCGGTG
>CAZJNL010000296.1:0-6380 GCA_964546515.1 uncultured Oscillatoria sp. | reverse complement strand
GGAAGTTTGGCTGGTGGATATTAATGAGGGATGCGTGGAAGTTTACCGGCAACCGGCACCGGCTGGCTACCAGGAGGTGCGCAAGTGCCGGCGGGGCGAAAGTTTGTCAATGCTTGCGTTTCCTGATATAAATATTATAGCGGATGAAGTGCTGGGATAGGAGAGGGAAGCCGATTTTTTGGCAGCCCCGGCATCTTGCCGGTGTCCCCGATTAGTGTCACAACAGCAAGAACGGGATCGGATAGAGTGAGTGCCGCTCTTTGTAGGGGTGAAGTTAGTTTTCTTTTTGTTTTTCCCTGTCTTGTTCGATTCGCTGGCGGAGGGCTGACTCTGCTTGCCGGATATTTTCTTCTAGGGGTGCGCCTTCAGGAGTAAACATGGGTGGCATGGTTTTCCATTTGAGGCTGGGATGATGAAACAGCGCACGAATTGCTTCAATATCTTCCCGATGTTCGAGAACGTAGGCTCTTAACTCTGGAACGCTCATTTGTTCAAACTTGGGGTTCATAGGAAATACCAGTTTCCGGAAGGGGGTATAATAATTTGCAGTTCACCGGTTCTGCCGGCAGCTAGGATAAAGACTTCTCCCGTTTGGTTATCAAAGCGGAATAGCACGATATCCCGGTGAAAGTTGGACAGCATCTGGCAGACTCGCAGGCAAGTCTGGACTTGTTCGTTGGTTGGGTTAATGGTCGGTTCCTCAATTGTGGCACAAATACTATAAGATCAGCAAGTCGATCTCGCTAAAGTCTGCCGGCAATCCGGATAGCCCTGTTAGAAGTAAGTGAGTTATGCGCTTAATCCGCTTTGCCGGCAAGGGGTGCCGGTGAGATTTACGCGCACTGTATCGAGTGTTCGATTCACCGGCAATCCCAAACACCGGCAATCCCAAGCACCGGCAATCGTATTGCAGGCACCGACAATCGAATTGCAGGCACCGACAATCGAATTGCAGGCACCGACAATCGAATTGCAGGCACCGACAATCCCAAACACCGGCAATCCCATCCAATTCATCCGTAACCCTGTACGATTGAGTGGGAACTAGGTACGATTGGTTCGGAACCCTGTGCGAATCACCGGCACCAAAAAACGGACAAGGTTTCTGCCGGTGGGCGAAAATCAGGCGTTGCATATTCCGGGGATGAACCTTACCCTCCAGGGTTTGGGGTGGGGTTTATCCGAGTCATGCGCAGCGACACCTATATAATAACTCAAGTTGCTACTTACAAATGAGTCAGGCGAGATCCCCCCCTAGCCCCCCTTAAAAAGGGGGGGGGACATTCTCTTGCGCCCCCCTTTAGATCCCCCCCCCGCCCCCCTTAAAAAGGGGGGAGCCAGAGTCAAATTTTTTTGTTCACGGGGGGGAAAGGGGGGATCTGAATGCTTAGACTTGCAGGTAGCAACTTGGGTTATAATAAGGATATGCCTGCCCGACCGGCTGGGGAAAGCTTGGAGTGAAAATTAACAGGGGACTCCCCTGGCGTCTGTGAAACATTAGCCCCCCTGCTGCCTTGCTCCCCTGCGACTGAGTACGCCAGGGGGATGGGTGCTGGGGAGAGTGCCGGTGAGATAACACATTATATATAGAGAGCGGTGGGGTCTGGGGCGGGGCGAACCGGCTGCCGGTAAACGGTGAGTGCGATGAGTGCGGAGTGAGGGATGGCAGAACAAGGGAACCAAGACTATTATCAGCTGATAGACGAACGGCTCGCCAGCCCCAAGGAGCGAGCGGGGGAGATATTGAGCACCCGCCCAGAATTGCTAGACGCCCAGTTGGTGAAGCTGATGCGAGTCTCGGCTGTTATCCAGGAGGGCAGGGGTGAGAGGGAAATGGCAAACTGGTTAAAAAATCTGGTCAAGATACTGGCGGCAATCATGCGCGGCGCGTCGCCGGTGGCGCAAAGGAAAAAAGCGGAAGCTGACAGGTTGTTGCAGCAAGGGATTGACCAGTATTATGCTAGCAAGTCTCGAGAGGCATGGCAGTCTTGGCAGCAAGCACTGGCAATCTACCGGGAAATTGGCGACAGGCGTGGGGAAGCCTATTCCCTGGGGAATCTGGGAAATGCTTACTACTCCCTGGGGCGGTACACTGAGGCGATAAAGTATCACCGGCAGTCGTTAGAGATTAAGCGGGAAATTGGCGACAGGCGTGGGGAAGCCGCATCCCTGGGGAATTTGGGAAATGCCTACCGCAGATTGCAACAAATTCCCGAAGCAATTAAGAAGTATCAATCCGCCCTAGCCATCTGCACCCCCACCGGCTTTCCCGTAGAATGCTTCATATTGGGGCGCAATCTCGGCGACACCCACTTCGAGACGCAACAGTGGGATGAAGCCATCTCCGCTTACGAAAAAGCCCTGGAAGCAGTTGAGCAGCGGTGCGCGTGGGAGGGTTCGCACACCGGCAAACAAAAACTGCGAGAAGAGGCTGTCGATGTTTACGAGAAAATGGTACAAGCCTGCATCAACACCGGCAATCTCCGCAAAGCCCTAGAAACCGTCGAGCGCAGCAAATCCCGCAACTTAGTCGAAGATTTAACTAATGTGCGACTCTTCCCCAAAGACGCGCCACCAGAAATCTGCGAGCGACTCGATACCCTGCGCCGGGAAAATTCCTCCCTGCAGCTACGCCTGGAAGAAATCGGCAATTCCGCCCCCAATTCAAACCCGCAAAACCCCAACGCAACAGAGCAAACAGAGCAACTGCGCCAGCAATGGCTGCAAAATCGGCAAGCACTCGACACCCTGCTGGCTGAGATAAAAAAAATTGACGCAACTTTTGAACTCACCCAGCGGGTGAACCCGATCGCCTTTGAGGAAATCCTCGCCCTTTTAGACGACGACACCGCCATCGTTGAGTGGTACATCAGCGCCGAGCGTTTCTACGCCTTCACCGTCACCAAAACAGAACCCTTCATTACACTCTGGGAATCCGACAGCAAGTATTTAAACGCCTTAACCCAATTGCGGGATAAATACCTAGCCGCTTACCGAGATCAGAACACTCAATGGCAAACAGCGCTCAACTCCTTTCTAGATGAACTCGCCCGGATTTTGCACGTCGGTGAAATCCTAGCACCGATTCGCCACTGCCGGCAACTGGTGCTGATACCCTATCGCGAATTGCACCTGTTTCCGTTGCACGCTCTCCCCATCGAGGGAGAAACTCGCCCCCTCGACATCTTCCCCGGAGGAGTGCGCTATGCGCCCAGCTGCCAGCTTTGGCAAATCGCCCAGCGAAACAGCGCACAAACCCCCCCCGAAGCCGAACCCAACCTGTTCGCCATCCAAAACCCAACCGGAGACTTACTCTTCGCCAATATCGAAGTCGAAGCGATTCGCGCCTACTTGCAGCCGGCTCATATTTTACGCCAAGATATCGCCACCAAAGACGCTCTCAATCAAGAGCCAACAGCTACTTTATTTCGCCTCGCACGCCACATCCACTTTGCCTGTCACGTCACGTTTAATTTTGCCAGCCCGATGCTTTCCAGCATCATCCTGGCGGGTGCTGTATCTGGAGCGGATAGCAATTCAGAAGCATCGGAAACCCCGGAAGAGCCGCCGGCAAACTTCCCCGCATCTCCCGAGGGAACCCGTTACCTCCCCTGGCGAGAGGGCACACAGATAGACCTGTACAAATGCTATACTTTAGGAGAGATATTCGCGCTCAACTTGCGCCGGTGCCGGTTGGTAGCGCTTTCCGCCTGCGAAACCTGCTTGACAGCATTTAACAGCGAGATGGAAGAATACATCGGTTTGCCCACCGGCTTTTTGTATGCCGGTGCGGTGAGTGTGGTTTGCAGTCTGTGGCGGGTGAATGACTTGTCAACTGCCTTATTGATGGTAAAATTTTATGAGATGCGGGAAAGCGAGCCATCCGTCACCAAAGCGCTGAATCAGGCGCAAATCTGGCTGCGGGATGTTACCAAGTCGGAATTGCTAGCCTGGATAGAAGAGAAAAATATCTCACTGGATACCAATCAACAGATAGAGCTGGATAAGCTAGTGTATTTTGAGGACAGCGCATATCAACCCTTCGCATCCCCCTTATATTGGGCTGCTTTTTGCGGGATTGGCCAATAAAGTCGTGCTGGACTTCTCCCCCAATCCTTAGCGTGCCGGTGTTCCTAATTTCGGAGTAAGGGTTTTAGCCCTTACTCCTGGAAGGGCTTTAGCCCTTACTGCAAACCAGGTGTTTTATCGAGAGTAAATATCACAGGATAATTCCCATGCCAATAGAGAGAAACATACGAGCCTTTGCCTCCCTTATAGAGAGCCAGCCCGATTTATTCAGAAATTCCCAGACAGAACTGGCTGATTTATGTAATCGCCTACCCGATAATGTGGAAGAAATATCAGCCCCAGTCATCGAATGGTGCAAGAAGCCTCTATGAACAACTGCTGGGAACCTTAAATAATAACCCCGAACCCATAATAATTGCCGGGTATTCCACCCGCCTGACACCCAAACAGTGCCGAGATTTGATTCAAAACGCCACCCGTAGACTGCAGCAAGAATCCCCCACACCCTCATCTAACAATGAACCCAACAAACCAAACGCTGGGGATTCGCAATCCTAGCCTCAGTCTCTATGCCTTCCACCTCCGCAAAAGCATCGCCCCCAACACGCCCCAAGGCGTAGAGGACGATGCCGAACATTTGTGGCAGAAATTGCAGGAAATCGGGCAAAAACTGCAAATCCCCGAACTGGCATCTTTGCAATCCAAACTCATCTCCTACGAAAACGGTACATATAAGCCGGCGGCGGAAGACGAGAAAGGGGGAAATTTTGTAGATTTGTTAAATCCGGGAACCTCCCCCCACTTGTCTGAAGTTACCTTGACGAACGGCTTGCAGCTAAAAAGCGTAATTTCTGCCTTTTTGGTTGACGACACTTATGCCGCCGAGTTAAACTTATACTGTGAGGAGAGTGCGGACGTTTCTCAGTTGAGCGGTTTGAATCCTGCTGGCTGCCTTTTGCCCAGCCAAATTCAAGCCTCTTTTGGGCAAACGCTGCTTTTACTCGCCCAGCCGGCGGATAGTGCCAGCGACTGGCAAAAGCTAGCTGATGCCTGCGTGGCTGCTTTATTAAAAGACGCTCCCGCACCGCCGGCACCCAATCTGATTGCTAAAGGGAAATTATTTGGCAGCCCAATTTTCGAGTACGATACAGGAGAACTCGACCCCATAAAGCGCTGTCACATATTAGTTTGGCTAGACTCTTGCGAAACCAGAACCCGAGCGGGCGAAGCTTCTGGTTTGCTGCGGCTCCTGCTGTGTTTTCGGCATAAAATCCTGTACAGTTATTGGGTGTCGCGAGCATCCAATCAGAAAGCTCGCCGGCTGTACGCCGAGCTGGAAAAACAAGTCAACGACTCAATTGCCAGAAAAAGCAGACCAGATGCTAGAGCAATTTAAGGGATTGCTAACGCAGCTGCCGGCAACAGCGTTTAAGTATGCCCGCTACTGCCGCGACTTAGAAGACTGCGCCACAACAATCGATATCAACGCCGAGAATTATGAAAATCAGCTGTCGCAGCTGCCAGGTTTCCCAGGCGACGACAGGGCGTTCTTAAAGGACTTAATGACTGGCAGCCATTCCAAATTCCTCCGCCAAATAGAAGCCGATTTGAAATATCTTGCTCCGGGGCGGGAGTTGTTCAGCCAGATGCTTTCCACTATCCGGGGTTTAGTGGAGATTGAACAAGCAGAGCGAGATCGCCAGTTAGAAGAAACGCTGCACTCCAAGGAGGAAGCTGAAAAACAGCGCACTGAGAAATTGCAAAACACCATCCAAGCGCTAGGTGCCGGTGTGGGTGTTGCGGGAATCATGGCCAGCAGCTATCAATTCATAAAAGAACCCTGGCAATGGCCACCCTCTCTCTCACTCCCCCCACATCCCTTTGTCGGTTCCGTCGGATTGAGCTTTGTCTTCGGATTTTTAACTTGGCGTATCACGAAGACTTTACTCAACAAAGCTACGGAAAAACAGCAATTACCTTCCCAGAAGCAGCAATCATTGCCTTCCCAGAACCAACAATCATTGCCTCCCAACTAGGAACGCACCGCACAAACTGCCAACCTTTTTACCGGGCGAGCAATCAGAGCGGAGCTGCTCGCCCTTGATTTCCTAACAGAGCCGTTTGTTTTACACAGCCAAAACCGCGCAGAAATAATCCCCAGTAGAGTGCGTTCCCTAAGAGGGAACGCACCCTACTTACCTACTTACCACAAACAGCGCAATTTGTCAATACAACCACCGGCAGATTCCCAAACCCCGCCGGCACCCCCCGCAAATCCCCAAACCTCTATACTATTAATAGTACAGGCAATCATTACCCAAACACAAGCATGACACCCAATCCCAGCATCA
>CAZJNL010000295.1:0-6386 GCA_964546515.1 uncultured Oscillatoria sp. | reverse complement strand
AACAGGCGAAGCGGCTTGGGGAACGCTTGGCCGTTGCGGACAAAACACAAGTATTGACATATTGGCAACTTGATGCTATAAGCAACCAAATTGCCAATTACCTGCAGGCGCACGGCATCGGCTGTGGCGACGCGGTTGCCATTTACGCGCACCGCAGCGCCCTGCTTGTTGTGGCTGTTCTCGGCATTCTCAAAGCCGGTGCCGCTTTCTTGATTTTGGACGCAAATTATCCAGCTGAGCGTTTAATAGATTGCTTGGAAGCCGCTAGCCCGAAAGGCTGGCTGCAGATGGAAGCGGCTGGCGCACTCCCACCGGCATTAGAAGAATTTGTCGGTAGGGGGGCGGCCACGGGGGGGGCAGCCACGGGGGGCAGCCCCTACGGTCGCTGCCGGCTGGTGCTTCCCCAAAAGGCAGCTGTTTGCCACAACCTGTTGAGAGACTATTCGACTGAAACCCCAGAAATAACAGTTGACCCGGATGACTTAGCTTATATTGCCTTTACCTCCGGCGCAACCGGCAAGCCAAAAGGAATTTTAGGAACCCACAGACCTATTTCCCATTTCTTGCAGTGGCACATACAGACGTTTAATCTCAATGAGTCAGACCGGTTCAGCATGCTGTCGGGGCTTTCCCACGATCCCTTGCTGCGGGATATCTTGACGCCGCTGTGGCTGGGCGGCACATTACTCATCCCCGATCCAGACAGCATAGGAACTCCCGGCTGGCTGGCTGACTGGATGAAGCAGATGCAGATTAGCGTCACTCACCTGACACCGGCAATGGGACAGCTTTTGAGCTTTGGGGTAGCAGAAAAGCCGGTGACAGGCGTGCCGCCCGGGGAGGGGGACAGGCGAGACGCCTGGACTGCGGTTGTTTTGCGCTATGCCTTCTTTGGCGGAGATGTGTTAACGAGTCGGGATGTTGCCCGGATGCGGAAATTTGCTCCCAACGTCACCTGCGTTAATTTCTATGGAGCCACTGAAACCCCTCAGGCTATGGGCTATTATATAGTCCCAGATCGAGTCTCAAATCCGGAGATAAAGGAAGATTCCCCAATCGAAAATCGAATTCCCGTAGGCATTGGAATTAGAGACGTTCAATTACTGGTTTTAAACGCCTCAGGGCAGTTGGCTGGGATTGGGGAACTGGGAGAGATTTATATTCGCACTCCCTACTTAGCCAAAGGATATCTGGGGGATGATGAGCTTTTGCAATCCCGTTTCCAGGATTCAGCTGAGAGAAATATTTCCCTGCCGCCCCCTGAATTGATGATACCTCCTGACGACCGGCTTTACAAAACGGGGGATCTTGGCAGGTACAATCTGGATGGAACGGTTGCGATTGCCGGTCGCGCCGACAATCAGGTGAAAATCCGTGGCTTCCGCATTGAGCTGGGGGAAATCGAGGCGGCTTTGGCTTTTCACCCGGCTGTGTTACAGTGTGCCGCTATCGCCCGCGAGGACGTACCGGGTGAAAAGCGCCTGGTGGCATATATCGTCCCCAACCCGGAGATGGCCGAAGCAACTGTAGGACAGGCGTCCCGCCTGTCCATGTCCAGCTTCCTGCGGGAGAAACTGCCGGACTACATGGTGCCCTCTGCCTTTGTAATGCTGTCAGCTTTGCCGCTGACGCCCAATGGCAAGCTAGACCGGCGGGCGCTGCCGGTGCCGGAAATTGTGCTCAAACAAGGGCATCCCGACCGGCTTGCTGCCGGTGCGGCACCCAAAGATGTGCTGGAACGCCAGCTGACGGAGATTTGGGAGAAGGTTTTAGGCGTAAGTGGCATCAGCGTGACCGACAACTTCTTCGATTTGGGAGGGCACTCGCTGCTAGCGGTGAAGCTGTTCGCTCAAATTCTGGTGTCTTTGGGTAAAGCGCTTCCCCTGGCTACTCTGTTCGCTGCGCCGACGGTTGAGCAACTGGCGAATATTCTGCGCCAGGAAGGGTGGCTGCCGGCTTGGAAGTCCCTGGTGCCGATTCAGACGGGCTCAATTAAAACACCTTTATTCTGCATACACGCGATTGGGGGCAACGTTTTGTCGTACCAGGGATTGGCGTCCTATCTGGGGGAAGACCAGCCGGTTTACGGGCTGCAAGCGTGGGGGCTGGATGGCCAGGAGGAACCGCACACCCGGGTTGAGGAGATGGCGGCTGACTACATCAAAGAGATCCGCACTGTCCAGCCTGAAGGGCCCTATTTTCTGGCCGGCCACTCCCTGGGCGGCATCGTGGCTTTCGAGATCGCCCAACAACTGGCAAAAGCCGGTGAGCGGGTGGCTCTCCTGGCGCTGTTTGATACCTTCAGTCCGGTGCTGTTTAACAAGGAAACCCCTCCCTTCCGCTACCAGATCTACATTCACAAGCTGAATCTTTCACGGCTGAAACCAACAGAGCGGCTGAGCTACGTCACAGATCGGGTGAAGTGGAAGATTGAGGGGCTGAGCCAGAAGTTGACTGACAAGTTTTACTTGTGGTCTGGGCGTGCCAAACCGGATCTCATCCCCGAAACCTTCCGACTCGTAGAAGAAGCCAACCGGCAAGCTGTCAGAAATTATCTGCCGCAAGTCTATCCGGGGCGGGTGACTCTTTTCCGCTCTATCGAAAGACCCACTCGCAAGTATTACGACCCCCTTCTCGGCTGGGGAGAACTGGCGGCAGGTGGGGTGGAGGTTGTGGAGGTTCCCGGAGATCGCAAAACTATGATTTTAGAACCTGTCGTCCGCTTCCTGGCGGAAAAGTTGCGGGCTTGCTTGGACAAGGCCCAGGCGGAAGGTTGAGCCTGTAGGGTGCGTTATTAACGCACCCTACAAGTCAGGATGCCCCGGGCGAAATTTCACATAAATTTAATATAATTTGAACGGCAGAGTGCGGAGTTTATGATAGAGTAGAAAGGTGAGAATCAGGATATTCAGCAGTCAAGACGGCGGACAGTTATGCTTCTCCAAAGAATCAGCCTCACGGCGCTCATCCCCCTTTTCGCCTCCGTCTCGACGCCTTTGGGGTTGAGCTTGCCGGTGCCCAGTGCGGGGGTGCCGGTGCTGGCGCAAACTCAAGGTGCCGGTAAGGCGGAAGCGGACCGGCTTTTGCAGAGAGGAGGGGAACAGTTGGATGCCGGTCAACCCTCAGCCGCACTGCAGTTTTTCCAGCAAGCACTGACTATCTATCGGGAAATCAAAGATCCTCAGGGAGAGGGGCAAGCTCTGCAAAAGCTAGGCAATACTTTCCTGGTTCTGGGAGACTTGCCCAAGGCGATTGACTTCTACCAGCAGACTTTGACGGTGGCGCGGGAAATCCCCAACCGCCAGTTAGAGTTGAAAGCCGTCTACTTTTTGGGAAAGGTTTATTCTCTCCAGGAAGATTACCCTAAAGCAATTGAGTCTTACCAGCAGGTTTTGACAGTCGTGCGGGAACTCAAAAACCCACAGCTGGAAATGCAAGTTTTATCTGAGCTGGGATGGGCTTACGGCCTTTTGGGAGAAACTGCCAAAGCGATTGACGCTTATCAGCAGAAATTGGCAATTGCGCGGCAACTCAACAACCGTCAAGAAGAGGCGAATACCCTAAACGCTCTGAGCGCTGTTTACCAAAATTCGGGAAACCAGACTAAAGCGATTGAATACTCTCAGCAGACTTTGGCGCTGGCGCAGGAAATTAAAAACCCTTTGCTGGAGGGGCAAGCTTTGGGAAATCTGGGCGACGCTTACGCTGATCTGGGAGAACCTGAAAAAGCGATTGAGTTCTACCAGCAAAGTTTAGCGGTGGCGCGACAGCTGAAAAACAGCGAGTTCAAAGAACTGGCTCTCCAGCTAGAATCCATCAATTTAGGCCGGCTGATAGTGGCTTACGAACTCCTCGGAAATTCCGCGAAAGCGATTGAATATATCCAGCAGCAATTGAGCTTGGCGCGGGAACTGAAAGACCGCCAGAAAGAGGGAGAAGCGCTGAAGGATATGGCGGATATTTACCAAGAGATAGACGACTACACCAAAGCGATTGAATACTTGGATCGGAGTTTGGCTATCGCCCGAGAAATGGATGATGTCCTTCTGGAGAGCCAGTGTCTGGAGAGCTTAGGTGTCAACTACTTTTCGGTGGGAGAATTTGAAAAAGCGCTGGAATATTACCAGCATAATTTAGCGACTGTGCGCTCTTTCAACAGCAGTCACCCTTTGGAACAAGCTGTATCTGGGCAAGAAAGAAAAAAGAGGAATTACTTTCGCCAGCAGGAGGTTTCGGCTCTCCTAGAATTGGGAAATGCTTACCTTTTTGGAGCCGGAGAGTATAGCAAAGGGCTCGATTACTTCCAGCAAAGCTTGAAGCTGGCGCAGCAACTAAACTTTGCCGGTCGGGAAGCTCTGGCTCTTGAAAGTTTAGGAACTGCCTACATGACTGTTGGAGACTATCGCCAAGCTATCCAGCACTACGAACAGTATTTGGAGCGCATGCGGCAAGACAAACGCCCGCAGTTTAAGTTGCTAAATCGCCAGATAGAGGGTATAGTCCTGCGATTCTTGGCGGTGGCTTACGCTGGGCTGGGAGAGCGCGATAAAGCGATTGAGTTAGCTCAACAGAGTTTAGCTATAGCGCAGGAAAGCGAAAGCGTTAATAATAAAGCAGCGGCTCTGGGCGAGCTGGGCTATGTTCTGTTTCTCACCGGCAATCTCCCGGAAGCGGAGAAAGCCATGCGCGAGGCTATTAATGGTTTTGAATCTGTGCTAGCGGGGTTAGGCGACAAAGATGCCTACAAGGTGTCGATGTTTGACATCGAATCTGACACTTACCGGCGGCTGCAACAAGTGCTTGTCGCCCAGAACAAAACGAGTGAGGCGCTGGAAATTGCAGAGCGCGGTCGCGCCCGCGCTTTTGTGGAATTGCTGGCGAAGCGGCTCACCGGCAAGCCAGACGTAAGCGTTGCGGCTCCGCAGGCTCAACAGCCGGCAATTAAGCCGCCGAACCTGCAGGAAATTAAAGAAATAGCGAGGGATAAAAAAGCCACCCTAGTGGAGTATTCAATTACTTACGATTCGGCTCAATTTATTCTTCCTGGCAAGTTCCGAGGAATCAAACAAAATGCCGAGTCAGAGCTTTACATGTGGGTTGTCAAGCCCACAGGCGAAATCGCTTTTCGGAAATTTGACTTGACTGCCGGCCAACTCCAAAATATGGGGTTAGAAAACCTAATTGCGAACAGTCGCCTGTCGATGGGCGTCAGGGGGCGCGGCGGCGTTGTAGTGGAGCCTGATGAAACAAGCCAAGCGCAAAGCTTGCAGCAACTCTACAAATTGCTGGTAGAACCGATTGCTGATTTGCTGCCGGCTGATCCGAGGGACAATGTCATCTTTATCCCGCAAGCATCCCTGTTCTTAGTTCCCTTCCCAGCGCTGCAAGACGCCACCGGCAAATACCTGATTGAAAAACACACCATCCTCACCGCACCCGCCATTCAAATACTGGATTTAACCCGCAAACAGCGGAATCTTGTAGAGACGCGATTCAGCGATCTGCAAAACCTGGTTGTCGGAAATCCCACCATGCCAAGTGTGCCACCGGCACCCGGAGAACCGGCGCAACAGCTAGTTTCTCTCCCCGGTGCGGAAAAAGAAGCTCAAGCTATCGCCCCTCTGCTGAAGACAGCAGCGCTCACCGGCAATCGAGCGACGAAAGCGGCAATTTTACCGCTGCTTTCCAAAGCGCGAATCATTCATTTCGCAACTCACGGGTTGCTGGATGACATTCGGGGAATTGGAAGTGCAATCGCCCTAGCGCCCTCTCCTAATGATAGCGGATTGCTCACCGCTGAAGAAATCCTGAAATTGCCCGAACAGGGGTCGCCCTTAAGCGCTGAATTAGTTGTTCTCAGCGCTTGCGACACAGGGAGAGGTCGGATTACCGGGGATGGCGTTGTGGGGCTATCTCGCTCCTTAATTACCGCCGGTGTTCCCAGCGTCATCGTCTCTTTGTGGTCAGTCTCCGACGACTCCACCGCCTTCCTGATGGCAGAATTTTATAAAAATTTGCAACAAAACCTTGACAAAGCCTCAGCCTTGCGTCAAGCTATGCTTGAGACAAAAAAACGATACTCTAACCCCGCTCAATGGGCTGCATTTACCCTGATTGGCGAAGCCAGGTAAGCCTCTTTACCTGACACCACGACCGGGGGAATTCCCCGATCGGTAGGGTGCCGTTCCGAGCGAAACGCACCCGACAAATTGGTTTATAATGAATTCCAGGTAAACGGAAACTCTATTATGTATAGCATTAAACGCCGCCAGTTTTTGCAATTTGCAGGCTCCGCTATCGCAACCCTAGGTTTAAGCCATCTGGATATTATCCGACAGGGCAATCGCTACGCCCGCGCTCTCGCGCCAGACACCAGCCGCAAACTG
>CAZJNL010000294.1:0-6405 GCA_964546515.1 uncultured Oscillatoria sp. | reverse complement strand
GGTTCCGAGGAGGGGTGTTCGCAGCGAACGGTAGCGGTGGTTTTATCAGCGCTGTAGGTAGAGGCGCGGCAGTTATCGACTCCGAGCGCCAAAGCCAATTCCCGCACCGCCGCTTGCAAAATCTCCCGTTCATCCAGACTGTCGCGGACTTTGTCAGTGATGCGTTCGATCACTGCCAAAGCCTCCTGCGCCTGTTGCAGCGGCGAGGCAGGATCCCGCGCGGAACCAGCCGTGCGCTCCTCAACTTGACGCGCCAGATCCGTGTTGTCGGCTAGCGCCAGATCCAACATTCGGGATTGCTCCACAGCCATCTTCACCTGCGTCACCATTGAGCTTAGCAAATCAATTTCAAACTGCTGCCACTGCCGTGTCCTGCCGCACTGGTGCACCATCAGCAGTCCCCACAATTCAGCTGTGGACGCACAGGGATCTGGCGCAAGAGGTAGGGGCGGGGAAGCAGATATGCTTTCCTGACAGCAGACATCTCCGGTGAACCCGCCCCTACGGCTCATCGCGCTGGGTGAAAGGCACTGCGCACTTTTTGTCAGGATGGGCGCGACCAACAGGGACTTGATATTAAAGAATTCTAGCAGCTGGATGTGACTGGAGTCCAGACCGGCTGAGTGGATATCCTCGATAGCCTGAATGGGACCTCGCTGATACTGCCGCAGGTATTTATTCTGGGTTCCCCAGGGATCGCGAAGCACGAATCCCAGCATGGACGGCCAGCCCGGTTCCACAGATTCCACGACCACTGAGCCCAGCCAGTTCCGTGCGGGCTCCGCAGAAGCATCTGGCTGGCAGCGATATATGATCGCCCGCTCGGCTTGCAAAAGTTGCCGCACCTCAGTCACACTGGTGTTGAGAATCTCCTCCAGGTTAGGAGAAGGGCGAACCTGCTTGCCTGCACCGGCCAGCCCCTGCAGCGCCGCTGCGCTAACGGCTGGCTGCCCCGCAACTGCCCCTGAGCGCTGATTAGAGCTGATTTTCTGCTGCTGCTCACTGGCAGCTGGCACAGACGAGATTAATTCCCTCTCAAAGGCGGTGCCATCAGCCAGCCTGTGTTCCACATCGCCTGAGTGGCGCTGCATCTGTTCGCAGGCAATAGTTTGCTCCCAGGCAACTGCCAGGATGTAGGCCACCTGGCAAGCCTGTTTAATGTGTTCGGCAGTGAACGCGCCCGGAGTTTCGGCGGTCAGTTCCAGGCAGCCCAGTAGGGGCGACGCGCCGGCAAGCCCCGACTCACCCCGTCCCAGCAGGGGCACCTGGAGGTAGGAGCGCACCTCTTCTGCCTGCAGCGCCACCGTCGCCTTTGAGGGCATAGAAAGGGGTAGGATGTTTTCTACCAGGTAAATTTTTCCCTGCCGCAGTTGTGGTATACTGGCAAACACCTCCAGCGGCAGGCGGGCTCCCCGACCCACCGGCGGCGGCTCCTGCGGTAGGCTTGTTCCCTGTAGGTAGGGTGCCGCTGCGCTGACGCTGCTGACGTTGGTGGCCAGCACCTGGGCGACACCTGCTTCTAGGTCGAACTTGACAATACTGGCCCGCCGGCAGGGCCATTGCCGAATCAGGCGCAGCGCCCAGAGCGCAAGCGCCTCCAGCGAGCGGTTCGCCTGCATGGATTTCGCAATCTCTAGCCGACTCAATTGGCGTGCGGTGTTCTGCATCAATCTCTCCTCTGTATGGAATGCGTTCCCGATGTACGGGCTAGATTTGGGTAAGCTTCCTCTGTTTTCTGCAGCGCGGCGCTGACTTAGTTGAAATTCTCAGAGTCTGTAGATAGCGTCCCCAGGAATTTGGAATGCGGAATTTTGAATTGAAATTTGACAATTTTTCCTGTGCCATCCCGGTGATTTAACCGGCACTGCTGGGAAGGGGCGCGAAGAAGCTGAACCTCAACAGATAGGCTACTCCCCCAGCTTGCCTTGGAAGTGGGATGTGCTGAACATGCCGGCGGGCACAATTGGCCATCTGCCACCGTCGTGCGGGCTTTGCTGACCCGCAGCCTCGGGTTGACTGACAGTTTTTTCCGGGGCTTTAACGACTGTCGCGCCAACTAGGGCAGCTGACTCAGGACGCTGGCGGTTAACTCTTGACGCCAATGTGGGATGGTAAAAGCTTGCCAGTAGGGATTATGGGGATAAGTCTCTAAGTGATTCTCAAGTTCTTCTTCTGTTCCCACCGGCCCCGTTAACTTCACTATTCCTTCTTTGTCGTCCATTTTTAAAACCTCAATCAACTTTCTTTAGGCTCACAAAAACTCTTTACTTTCTCCTGCTTTTTATCTTGATAATCCCTAAGTTTACAGGCTTTTTTGCTGGAACTTCTCTAAGCAACCAGCTGATTTTAATCTAGAGTTATCTGATGCTCTTCATGGTTTGGCAGCCCCGACTGCGAAAGCAATAGGAAATGTTATCCCCAGTCCCCTCTCTTCTGACGAGCCTAGCGCCGCCAACGATATGAGTATTAACGCATGCAGTTATTCAGGGCATTTCTTCGCCTCGGTTCAACGTAGAATTCTCCTTGATTCAACCCCGTGATAAATAGTGACCCCTGAAACTCCGGTCAAATAAAAAAAGTGACCGAAATCCTCCGTTTGCTTACAGCGATCGGAGCGAGTATAGTGAGTGAGCCCGCCTGCTTGCGCGTTTGGCACACCCCAAAATCAAGCCAGCCAGTGCGGTTCAGGCCGCCTGCAGGCTCGCGAACCCGGCCCTCCGGGCCCTACCTGGACAATTAGGTCAGCTGAGGGCGAGTGGCTTCGCCTCCTAGTTGGCCTGCCTGTATCGGGAGCATCGGGCTCTCTTTTGAAAATAGCTCCCCAATGTGAAGAACTCGTGAAGAGAATCATCAACAACAAGTCTGGCGACAGTGCCTCAATCCTCAAAGGTGCCAGCGCCGGCTCAGGAAAGTCCTGTAGATTGCTTGTCACAATCACTTTTGCCTCAGCAGCCACCGCCGCAGCTAGAACGTGCCTATCCTTCCGAGCGTTAGTCATCTCTGGGTAATGGTGTTCAAACCTTGTCACTGTCGCATCCGGGAAGAATTGGCGCATCCTCGCTAAGAGTCGCTGCGCCTGCTGTGCGTTCATGGTGCCGCTTTCTACCAGATTGCGGCAAGCCTCCGACAGAATAGTATCGCTCCAGCGGACTTCATAGAGTCCTTCCTCAGCGGCGCTCAGCAACGTATCGCGCCGAGCCGCCCGAAAAATAACGCAGGCATCTAACACAGCCCTCAATAATGATACTGCCCCCGTCACACTCCTTTTCGTTGCCTCTATCGATCGGGCTTATTAGCCACCTTATTAGCTTGCTGGCGCTGCATCTCGTACAAGCCGCACTCTTCGCGATCGCCGCACTATCTCTTCTAAAGCCTGCCGCCGCAACTCATCCCATTTCTTCTTGTAAGCCATCAGGTCATCAAACTGAATCCGGCGCTCTATTCCCACCCCAGTGAAAGTAATTTCCCCCTCATCGAGCAGTTTTTCCAGATGTGGCCACTTGACATTGAGCAACCCGGCAGCTTCCCAGATAGGCACCGGCTGGCTAAAGGTGGAAATTTTCACCCCCTTGCCTTTTGCTAACTGGTGCACCAGCTGGCGCAGCAAGCGAAACGCCGGCTCTGGCAGTTCGATTTACTCACCCGTTGGGCTAACAATTTTTGGCAGCTGTGTCCGCTCCACATCCCTCAGGATATTCAACATATTTGACAACTTTTCCAACTCTAACTGTTCTTCTTCTGTTGCGACAATTGGTTCAATCTTTAACTCACCCGAAGCCATCCCTCTACTCTCCTTCCTTTTCTCTCCAGTGTACTGTTAAATTCGCAATCAGCGCCAACCCTTGAGAATCTGCGGTTCCAGACGTAGCACAGGCGTCTCGCCTGTGCGGTTCCAGGTTTCAACCTGCCGGCTATCCGAAAGCCGACTATCCGAAAGCCGGCTCTCCTGCCGGCTAAGTAGCTAGACATAATTAAGCATAACATTGCGGCGGCCAGAAACCTGGTTTCGGCGGCCAGAAACCTGGTTTCTTAAAGAAACCAGGTTTCTAGATGTTCCGTTTATTTTTGCCGGCATACTTATCCTGCCGGCGCAACTGCCACCACCTTCTCAGCTTCATCTATCGCTATCCCAGCCCCCCCAAACTGCTCAATAACCCAAGCATTCGTCGTCAAATGAGTGCTAATTTCCGCCACCCGGTACTGACTCGGATCCGACGCCAAAGCAGCCGGCAGCAGCAACTGATCTGCCAAGTGAACATCCACCGGCGCACCGTTTTTATGAAACTCCAAAAATTCCTCAACCGCCATTTCCGCCACTTTTTCCGCCGGCACCCCCAAACGCCCCAAACTGCTGAACCCAGCCAAACTATTCTCATACGATGCCGTCAGGAAAATACCCGCCCCCGGCGCTACACCTCGCTCCCGCACCGGCTTCACAGTCGCTCTAATATTCCCCTCGCGCAACAAATTTTCAGCTCGGTGAGCCATCCGATTAGGAATGTGCGAAGGCAATTCCGTCACCGCCGCCAAACCCCGCACCTTTTGCAACGCGCCGCGCTCCTGAAGGTTCAGCCCGGTCATCTTACTGTTGCCGGTGACGCGCAGTTTCACCTCTCCCCCACCTTTGGGATACCACCCCCAAGCGCGGAGGCGCACCTCAGCCCGCACCCCCATCCGGGCTATCATAGGCAGAAATACCTGTTCGATGTAGGTGACTGGGGGGCTGAAGGCAACGTGGGTTCCGCCGCGCAGCGTCACCACCGAATCGCCAGAGGCGAGCGCCAGGGGAAGCAACACCGTCTGCAAAACCAAACTGACAGCGCCGGCTGTCCCAACCTCGAAGGTGTACTGTCCCGCCTGGGGGGGAGAGCCGGGAATAAACTCCAGAGCCCATGATTCCAGCTTGTCCCCCCGCAGCGAAGCTTGACAGACAGCGGCAAGAGCTCGCACGCCGGTGAGGTGTTGGGCAGCCAGTCCGGGTTTGGAGCGACCGGCACGGATGGCGATAATGCGGATGGGGGTGCCGGTAATGGCGGCGAGACTGAGCGAAGTGCGCAGCACCTGTCCGCCGCCTTCGCCATAGGAACCGTCGATGAGAATCATAAGGAATTTGGATTAAAGATTGGAACCGCAGTGAATACAGGGCAGCCACGGGGGGCATCAACCCACACCGTTTCTGGAGCGAACCGGAGAGAGGGTCGGAAATGTTACGTCTGATTGATTTAGTTTAATAATAAACCGCCAAGACGCCAAGAACGCCAAGAAGGAAGAGGTTATAGGAAGAGGGAGATAACATTTAATGGTGGCAATTGACCGGAAATGATATAAGAGGGGTGCGGTGGGAGCTTTTGTTGACACCAATGCCGCGCCGCGCTGCCACGGAGTTCCGCACCCGACAGCCACAAAAAGGCAAAAAAGCGCAAAGACCCTTCACCCGTATGATGGAGGAAGGACGAAAGAAGCGAGATTTGTACTGAGGAACATGGGCGCGATTTGGGAAATTGACTTTTACAGCCGTCCAATTTTGGACGAGCAAGAGAAAAAACGTTGGGAAGTCTTGATATGCGAGAGTCCTTTAGAAACGCGCCGGTCAGATGAATCGCTGTTTCGGTTTAGCAAATTTTGTGCGGCGAATGAGGTGAATTCAATCTGGCTGGGCAATGCCATAAAAGAAGCGAGCTACAAAGCACCGGCACCGCCGACAAAAATTCGCTTCTTCCGCAGGCAGATGACAAATATGATAACCAAAGCGTGCGGCGACTTGGGGATTGCAGCCAGCCCGAGCCGGCGCACAGTCACCCTGCACCGGTGGTTGCTTGAGCGGATGCAGGACTTCTACCCAAAGCAACCAGGATATCAGGCTTCTGCTGCGGCGTCACCCTCGGTGCGCTACGAGACGCCCAAACCCATACCCTTACCCGACGCCTTGATCGGCGACCGGTGGGCGTTTGTCACCTTAGAAGCCGGTGCGTTTGAGGAAATGCACGAATGGGACATAAGCTTTGGCGAGGGGTTCCCGCTGTGCTCAACAGACGCAAGCGCCTCCTCGATCGCGCCCGAGACGGCTATTCCGGGCTTCATCGTTTTTTCGAGCCGCGCCGTAGCGCTGGCCGGCTGGATGTCCGGGCTGGAACTGGCATACCTGAAGGTTGACGGCAACCCGCCGGCGAGATTGATCCTGGAAACCGGAGCCAGTGAGAGCTGGATTCTGGCCAATCTGCCAGACCGGCAAACTGAGGAGGAAGCTTTGAAATTTGAGTCAGGGAAGCAAAAAGCCCAAAACTTGCATTTTATAGCAGTTCAGTCCAGTCCGCAATCAGAAAGCTTTGCCGGCTTTTGGCTGCTGCAGGAACTCAATCTGCCGTAAAGTGAATGCAGAACAATTATAGGACTTACGCGAGTCAC
>CAZJNL010000293.1:0-6419 GCA_964546515.1 uncultured Oscillatoria sp. | reverse complement strand
CTGGTAATACCACTGGGCGAGTTCTTCGGCTGTGACATCGCGCAGCCAGTGCGTCGCCTCATTGAGCGCCTCAATGTCGGATTTGTCTCGCCGACGGCGGTAAAATTCCATCATCACTAAGGCGCTCGCATCCGACTGTACCGCCCAAAGGGTGCTGGCGACGCGGGAAACTTGCCGGTTGAGAAAGGCGCTGGTTAAACCGGCATATTCGGTGGTGACGGTTGGGCTGCCGGTGAGGTTGGTATGCCACGCAGAAAGGCAGACTAACCGGCAGCGGGAAAGATCCATTCTCAGGATGTTCTCGACTTTCAGGCGCTGCTTGCCGGTGAGAGCTAAAGCCGATTGGCTGGGGTTGTGGAAATTGGAGAAACTGTGCCCGGTAAAGTGGAAGATATCGCATCCGTCTGCTAAGGCTTGTTCTACGGCTTGCTGGGTGGCTTCTTGTGCGGCGAGGCGCTTGCGGTTGGGAAACAGCCGGCAAATATATTCGGATTCTACCTCTGCGAAGGGGAGTTCTGGCAGCGGTTGCTCCTCATATTCGCTTTCGCTGTCGGGGCGCTCAACGCTGAGGAGAATTTCCTCACCCTCTCCCGCAGAAGAAACAGGAGATATTTCTCCCCCGCTCCCCTCGTGCGGGCGGTGAGGGGGTGAGGGTGCTGAGGGTGCTGTCAAATTCAGCCCGATTTCGGCTTCTCCTTCTCCCCCGCTCCCCCCGTCAGAGAGGGGGTTGGGGGGTGTTGTAAGTGAGGGTGCTGTCAAATTCAGCCCGATTTGGGCGCATGGTAAATAGCTGATGGTGAAGCTATCTCGAAACAGCGCGTGCAGGGGGAAGCGGTGCAAGTCGCGGTGGGGAATTAAGAGCAGCTGGGCGACACTTCCCTCCGCTTGAGTGCCGGCAGATTCACCGGCAATCTCCTCTTCTATCGCCTGAATATTGAGGATTCGGCGCAGGTGTTGCATTTTCTCGGGCAGTGAGTCGCGCCAGTTGTTTTGCTGTTCGCTTTCAATGCCAGCTTTAAAGGCGTCGTACTGTTTGTTCCACTCCTCAATCCAGTTTGACAATTCCCGCAGCTGCTGTTGGCTGTGCGACAGAAAGTCAGTTTCTTCAACAAGCCGGCTTTTTAGCACGTCTGCCAGTACAGCCGGTGCCGGTGCGCCGTCTTTAATAATAAAGGTGTGCAGGGCGTCTGGGCTGAGGTGCCAGCAAACCGCAGCGGTTGTGGGATTCACGAGTTCCTGAATTTCGGCATATTGGAGCGCCGGCACGCCCTCGCTCCCAACCCAGAGCAGCCAGCGGGTGCCGGCATTTTTGCCCCCCTCTGCGAGTTCCAGCGCTCGCACGAAATCCCCCTTTGCCACGCAGATATCAACCGCCAGCTGGTTAAGCGATGCAAATTTTAGCTCCAGCTGCTTTTTACTCCAATCGGAGCGATTTGGCTCAGCCAGCAACCCCTGCAGCAAATCCGAACAGCGCCGCAGCACTTTCTCCGCCTCAGCGGTTTGCTGCAACCCCAAGAAAGCGCGGCTCACATCTTGCAAGACTTCCAGATGCAGTTCGGGAAAGGCGGTTTCTGTGAGAGTTTTCAGCGCCGAGCTGTAACTGCTGAGGGCTTCTTGCAAATACGGCGAGAGGCGGGAATCTTGCCGGCTTTGACTGTAATGAGCTTGACCGATTTTGTGATGCAACAGCCCCCAGCCTTGCGTGTCGGTGTCTTGGTGGCAATGTTTCAATCCTTCTTGATAGCTTGCCAATTTTCCCTGATAGCCGCGCAGGTTCAAGTCGGGATTTCCATCTACTATCGGACTCATAAAAGCCAGCAGCAGATCGCAACTGTCTGAATTGCCTGCTGCATCGCCCCGACTAATCCAGGCTTCGCAGCAGTCTGGTTTAATATCAATAGCGCGGTCAAAACTGGCAATCGCCTCTTCATACTGTCCTGAGTTTTGCAGCGCAACGCCCTGGCTGTACCAAGCTTCGTGGCAGTCTGGTTTCAGATCGACAGCGCGGTTAAAACTGGCAAGTGCTTCTTCATAGCGCCCTAAGTTATTCAGCGCCAAGCCCCGGTTTTTCCAGGCTTCGTGCTTGTCTGGTTTAATCGCAATAGCGCGGTCAGAGCTGGCAAGTGCCTCTTCATAGCGCCCTTCTTTATTCAGCGCCAAGCTCAGGTTAATCCAGGCTTCCTGGCAGTCTGGTTTAATCGCAATAGCCCGCTCGCAACTGACAATCGCCTCTTCATATCGTCCTGCGTTATTCAGCGCAGCGCCCCTGCTGTGCCAAGCTTTGTGCGAGTCTGGATCAATAGCAACCGCGCGATCGTAGCTAGCAATTGCCTCTGCATATCGTCCTAACTTATACAGCGCAACGCCCCGGTTTAACCAGACTTGGTGCGAGTCCGGTTTGAATTCTATGGCTTTATCCCAGCTAACAATAGCTCCGGGCAAATCCCCTTGCATGTATTGCCGCACGCCTCGATAAAACCATTCCTTTGCATCTTGGCGTGACTGGCGATTTAAATCACCGGCATCTGAACCCATCCCCTCAGTCTCCTCCTCACTTTTTGTAACTTGATTGGGTGGTTGCGGGATTTCTTCTCTGTTTGTTTCGGCTGACTGCGCCAACAGCAGCTTGCCTAATTCCCCCGCAACCTCCCCCAACTTCCCGCAGCCAATTTCGCCCAGCCTCACCATCCGCCGCGCCAATTCCAGATCGGGTGCCAGCTCCGGGAGTAACCTGTCTGTGCCAAACCTCTCCAGCCAATTCACAAACAGGCTGTCATCGCTGCGCTCTCCCAAATACTCTACCACCTGCGCCCGCTCCCATCCCTCAGCCACGCCATCCAGCAACCCCATGAACAGGTTTTCACAGTCGGTGTCGCTCTGGTTAATTTCTCCTGCAGCCGTCTCCTGGGGGTTAGCCCCCCTATCCCTCTTTATCAAACGGTTGAGCCGCTCCCACCTAACCTCCCTGAAAAAGGAGGCGATCCGCTCCCACCTAACCCCGTTCACAAACGGGGGGGCTTGAAACCGCCGCTGAAAGAATTTGACCAGCCGGTGCCAACTACTGTGTAGCATCTGATGCCTCTATGCTTCACCTCTAATTTAACCAGTTTGAGGCACAGCCTCTTAAAATGCTTTCCCGGGCTGGCTCCCGGCCACCGCGAAGCCAGTCATTAAAAAAACTTATAGTTCGCCTGCGCCCACAGATTACCACACTAACATTCTAGACAAAATGCCAGCCAATGTCAATAAGTAATTAACGATTTTATGCCGTCAATTTTGGGGGCAACATCTGATTCACAGCCAAGCTAAAACTGGGAAACGACAGCGGAGCAACAGTGGCATCTTCCGCAAGCACCACATTTCTTTGGTAGCCGGTTTGGCTGGGATCTCGAAATACATGAAGCTGGCGGTCATTAATATCCAGAACCCAATAATCAGCAATGCCGGCCCTAGCATAGGCTGTGGCTTTAGTGCCGCAATCTTTGGCCAAAGTCGTATCTGCCACCTCAATCACTAGATAAATCTCTTCAGGCGTGGGGTGATGGTCAGCATAATCGAGTGAGTCAACCCTGACCGCTGCAACATCAGGCTCGGGTTCAGAGCGATTATCTAACTGGATGGGGGCTTCTGTCCGAATCAACACCTGATCTCCCAAACTGTTCCGCCGCACTCTAGCAGTGCGAGTTATAGTCGCTTCATGAGCGGTTCCTTTTGCTGCCATCTCTACTATCTGTCCTTCTATTAATTCCACTCTATCTTCCGGTTGCAATATCCCAGCATCTATCATGCGGTTGTAATCCTCAACAGTCCACAGGTGTTGTTCTAACTGCACAATCTTCCCCTCCATATTCACGCTTTAACCTTAACAGGGTGCGCCGCAGAACACCCCTGTCTTCTAATCCCCCAATCCCAGCTCCCCTTCCTCGATCGGTTCAGCCTCGTCGGGGAGGTGGCTGAGTACCTCCTCTCGGTGAGCCAGCGCCAGAGCGTCATCCGGCTTGACGAGCAGCGCCAGGTCAAAAGAGGCAATCGCCTCCTCGTACCGCTGCAAACAAGCTAGAACCATACCGCGATTCACCCAGGCTTGAAAGTCAGCAGGCTCGATAGCCAAAGCTTGGTCAAGGGATGCCAGCGCCTCGGAGTGCCGGTGCAAATTTCTCAGCGTCACCCCTCGGTACAACCAAGTATCCGCCTCTCCGGGCTCTATTTCAATCGCTTGGTCATAACAGAGGAGGGCTTCCTCGTACCGGCCCAAAGCCCTGAGCGCCTCGCCTCGGTTGTGCCAGCCTTTCGGCAAGTCCGGCATAAGTTGCAGCGCTTGCTGGTAGCAGTTGAGCGCATCTTCGTACCGCTCTAACTTAGCCAGCGCCACCCCTCGGTTGTGCCAAGCAGGCGCGAATTCCGGATTAATTTGCAGGGCTTTTTCGTAAGAGTCGAGCTCCTCAGAGTGCCGCTCCAAAGCCGAGTGCGCCAATCCTCGGTTAAACCAAGTGTTGGCGTTGTGAGGCTGGAGTTTGAGCGCTGCGTCAAAGGATGCAATCGCCTCCTCGTACCGCTGCGAGTAAAACAGCGCCGCGCCCCGGTTCAGCCAAGCCGCAACAAACTCCGGATCTCGCTGCAGCGCTTGCTCATAAGAGACAATAGCGCCTGACACCTCTCCCGCCCCCAGTTGCTGGTTGCCTTGCTCCCACCACCCCTCCGCAGTTTCCGGCGGCGGTGCTGGCGGCTTGATTTCTCTTTGCAGCAGCTGGCTGCCCATTTCATACGCCACGTCTCCCAAGTCGCCGCAGCCGGTCTGCCCCAGTTTGAGCAGCCCTCTGGCTAACTCGGGATTGGCAGCCGGTGCGGCCAAAAACCGCTCCCCATAGCGCCGCAGCCAAGCCGCCCACTGCTGGTAGTTGCCGCGATGTCCGAGATCCGACAGAAATTTCAACACCCGCTGCTCATCCCACCCCCGCCGGCTCACCCCTTCCAGCAGTTGGGTGAACAGCAGCTGGTAATCCGCATCCTCCAGTGGCGGTAGCGGTTTCCTCGGCGTTGGTGTAGTCTCAGATTCTACGGGTTGAACTGCGCTGCCAAACAGCCGCTGCCAAATTTCCTTGAGCATTTTCCGCATCCATGCATCACATACTCTTGATTGTAGGCAACACCTCCCGTGTCCTGTCCCCATTTCGCCATAAGGCCCATTCAGCCGGCCATAAATTGTTAATTGTTAATTCTTAATAAACTGTGGGATTGACCCATGTCCTACGAACCCCTGCACCACAAATACAGACCCCAGACTTTCGCGGCTCTGGTGGGACAAGAGGCGATCGCCCAAACCCTGGGCAACGCCATCCGCCAGAACAAGATCGCACCGGCCTATCTGTTCACGGGCCCGAGAGGCACCGGCAAAACCTCCAGCGCCCGGATTCTGGCCAAATCCCTCAACTGTCTGGCCAGTAAGGTGCCCACAGAGCAACCCTGCGGCAAATGCGACGTTTGCCAGAGGATTGCCAGTGGCACATCGATGGATGTCATCGAAATCGACGCCGCCAGCAACACCGGCGTGGACAACATCAGAGAGCTAATCGAACGGGCCCAGTTTGCGCCGGTGCAGTGCCGGCATAAAGTTTATATAATCGACGAGTGCCATATGCTATCAACTGCGGCATTCAACTCTCTGTTAAAAACCTTAGAAGAACCGCCCCCCAGAGTAGTCTTCGTCTTAGCCACCACAGACCCCCAGCGAGTTCTCAGCACAATTATCTCCCGATGCCAGCGCTTTGACTTCAGGAGAATTCCCTTAGATGCAATGGTGCGGCATCTCAAAGATATTGCCACCAAAGAAAACATCGACATTGCCGGTGACGCCCTTACCCTCGTCGCCCAAATCGCCCAAGGCGGACTCAGAGACGCCGAAAGCTTGCTCGACCAGCTGAGCTTACTTATTCCTCCGGTTACAGTCGAAAAAGTCTGGGATTTAGTCGGCGCAGTGCCAGAACGAGATTTAATAGCACTCCTAAAAGCCATTGCTGACGATAACCCCTCAGCCGTCCTCGACCAAGCCCGCAATATCGTGAACCGCGGCAGAGAACCCTTAATTCTCCTCCAGAATCTCGCCAGTTTCTATCGCGATTTGCTAATTGCAAAAACAGCCCCGGCCCGCAGCGATTTAGTCGCCATCACGCCCCCAACTTGGGCAGAATTGTGTGAGTTTGTCAAAACCTGGGGTTTAGATATAATTTTGGCCGGCCAGAAACACCTGCAAGGGCAGGAAGTGCAAATTAAAAACACCACTCAGCCCCGCTTGTGGCTAGAAGTCGCCCTGCTGGGATTGCTGCCCAGTGCCATAAATGCCCAGCCTAATCCCATCACCCAACAACAAGTATCCTTCCGACAGCCCCCCCCGGCAGCCGGGCGGCGCGCGGCGCGCCCGG
>CAZJNL010000292.1:4187-6441 GCA_964546515.1 uncultured Oscillatoria sp. | reverse complement strand
GAGCTGGTAAGAAACCGGGTTTCTTTTGCTGGGGAAGCTGATATGTAATGGCACACGGCCAGTAGGGGCGGGTGAGCGAATAACCGTAGTGGGTGATTCCAGACCGGCTCTCTCAGCAGCAACGTGACCGGCGCAATCGCCTTCCCTCTCAGCAGTGTTCCCTCCCAGACGGGAACGCACCGTGCGAACAGCTTTCCATCAATCCAAATTATGGGCAGTACAGCCGCCAGATGTGAGATGAGTGGCCTTCACTGGTTCGGGTTTCTGCCACCGGGGGAACCGACTGCTATGTAAATCCACAGAGATATTATGAATGACAGGTTTTTTAGAATTTTTTACCGTGTGATTACGCATTTTTGAGCGGGCAGTTTTGCCATTGACATAAGGGAAAAATTGTGATATTTACTAAATAGTTGTGTAAAATATATAAACCGTATGGCTAACCTTGCTTTTGGCAATCTAGTCTTCGACATGATCAGCGTTACTGGTGAGGAGGATGCCTACACCTTCACCGGCACTGTGGGAGATCGAGTCTTCCTGAGCATGGCCAGCTCTAATATAACCTCGGAAATCAGACTTTATCGCCCTGACGGGACTCTCCTCACCTCTGGGGAGTCGGGTTGGAGTTCAGAAGTTGACCTGCTGGCGTTCCTGGACACTACGGGGACTTATACAGTGATAGTGGGAGATGGAGAGACCAATGGTGCCCAAACGGGAAGCTACGGGTTCTCTGCGCAGCGCACCAACAATCCAGGAAACGCTACCGCTCTTAGCTTTGGCACGCCTGTACTGGGCACACTTGGCCTTCCCGGTGAGAAGGATACCTACACCTTCACCGGCACCCCTGGGGATAAGGTGTCCCTGAATATGGCCGGCTTTAATTTGACTCCGGAAATCAAACTTTATCGCCCAAACGGCACTCTGCTCAACTCTTGGGCATTGGGGTCGTACCCAGAAGCTAACCCGCAGGCGTTCCTGGACAGTGCCGGTACTTACACCGTGGTGGTGGGAGATGCAAATGTTACTGGAACGGGTTCCTACGGAATCTCGGTGCAGCGCACCAACAATCCGGGAAACGCTACCGCGCTTAGCTTTGGCACGCCTGTATTAGGCGTGCTTGGCCTTACTGGTGAGGAGGATACCTATACCTTCAGCGGCACTCTAGGAGACAAGATATCCTTGAATATGGCTGGTCAGAATATAAATTCTGAAATCAAACTTTATCGCCCAAACGGCACTCTGCTCAACTCTTGGGCATTGGGGTCGTACCCAGAAGCTAACCCGCAGGCGTTCCTGGACAGTGCCGGTACTTACACCGTGGTGGTGGGAGATGCAAATGTTACTGGAACGGGTTCCTACGGAATCTCGGTGCAGCGCACCAACAATCCGGGAAACGCTACCGCGCTTAGCTTTGGCACGCTGGTATCTGGAATCATCAACGGTGTCGCTGAGGAGGACAGCTATACCTTCAGCGGCGCTCTGGGAGACAAGATATCCTTGAGTATGGCCAGTCAGAATCTCTATTCTGAGATTAAAGTTTATCGCCCTGACGGGACTCTGCTCACCTCTGGGGAGTCGAGTCCGAATTCAGAAGTTGAGCTGGAGGCGTTCGCAGACAGTGCGGGGACTTACACGGTGGTGGTGGGAGACGCACAGGGCACACAAACCGGCACCTACGGACTCTCTGTGCAGCGCACCAACAATCCAGGAAACGCAACCAACCTTAGCTTTGGCACGACGTTATCGGGGACTGTCAGTCTTGTGGGTGAGGAGGACAGCTATACCTTCAGCGGCGCTCTGGGAGACAAGATATCCCTGAGCGTGTCTAGCAATGATTTTTACTCTGAGATTAAAGTTTATCGCCCTGACGGGACTCTGCTCACCTCTGGGCAGTCGGATTATAGTTCAGAAGTTAACCTGCTGGCGTTCCTGGACAGTACGGGGACTTATACAGTGGTGGTGGGAGATCAATCTGGTACGCAAACCGGCACCTACGGGCTTTCTGTTCAGCGTACCATGCGGGGCACTCCCGGCGCAGACAACCTCGTCGGCAGCAGCGGCAAAGAGCAGATCTACGGATATGCCGGAAATGATACCCTCAACGGAGGTGCCGGGAATGACACTCTCTTCGGCGGAACTGACAGCGACACCTACGTGGTGGACAGCGCCGACGATGTCGTCACCGAAGCTGCCAATGAAGGCACCGATACGGTGCAAACAACCGTCACCAGCACCTTGGGAGCTAATGTCGAAA
>CAZJNL010000292.1:0-4087 GCA_964546515.1 uncultured Oscillatoria sp. | reverse complement strand
ACCGGCAACACTGCCAATAACAGCCTCAGTGGCGGCGATGGCGCTGACACTCTCAACGGCGGTGCCGGTAATGATACCATGAGTGGCGGGACTGGCGACGACATCTATGTGGTAGACAGCGCTACTGATGCCGTAACAGAAGCAGCTAGTGCCGGCACCGATACGGTGCAAACAACCGTCACCAGCACCTTGGGAGCTAATGTCGAAAATCTCACCCTCACCGGCACGGCGGCAATAAACGGCACCGGCAACACGCTCAATAACAGTCTAACCGGCAACACTGCCAATAACAGCCTCAGTGGCGGCGATGGCGCTGACACTCTCACAGGCGGTGCCGGTAATGATACCATGAGTGGCGGAACGGGGGGCGACCGTTTGGTTTATGATACGGGTGCTGCCTTTGTTGCCACAAGCGTTGGGATAGATTTCATCAGTGATTTCGTTGTTTCTCAGGGAGATAAAATTCTCCTTGACAAGACAACCTTCACGACTGTAAGCGCAGCGGCAGGGGGGAGTCTGGAAGCTGAATTTGCCACGGTCACAACTGACACCGCAGCTGCCACTTCTGCAGCCGATATCGTCTACAATTCTGTCACTGGCTACTTATTCTACAACCAGAATGGCACTGCTGCCGGTTTGGGCACCGGCGCTCAATTTGCCACCTTCAGCGCCGGTACGGTTCTGGCCGTCTCGGACTTTATTCTTCAGGCGTAGCTCTCTATAAAATCTGGCGCTGTTGCTAAAGCAGCGCTTCGGGACAATCCTGTTAGGGGGTTGCCCCTTATTTATGGGCTTGCTTGCCAGTTTTAGGATTGCCGATGGCTGTTACGTTTGTCTAAACTTTAGCGATTGGCTGCCGGAATTGGGGGATTTATATCACATCAGGTTGAATCCCCATAATATCTCTGAGGTCGGTTATTGGGCATTGGGCATTGGGCATTGGTTTCTGATTGCGGTTAATCAACCAGACATGATCTTAGGTATTTTTTTATATGTATCACTTTCCCCCAGGAGGCAAATGGGTTTACAGTGTGCGGTAAATAGGGTTGACTGGCGGAATGGAATGAGGAAATGTGATCGCATCAGAAAAGGTTGTGACGCTAGAGGAAGTTCTAGACTTAGCGAAGCAGCTAAAGCTGGTAGTAATGGTGCGTTTGATTGAGCGAATTGCTCCCCATATCGAGCGGTAGTTGGCAGCGAGAGAGCCGGCACCGCGCAAGTCTCTGCGAGGGATGTGGCGGGGATTTGACATCACGATCGTCAGACATTGCTGAGAGCCGGTGCGAAATGTGAGGGGAATTTCCTAGGAGGGATATATAATGCCTGATTCTGTAACTGATACCCACGCCCTGATTTGGTATTTGGAGGACAGCCCGCGCCTCAGTCCGGCGGCTAACCAGGTTTTTGATGAGTGCGAACGCGGCGAGATTGTCATATACATTCCTACTATTTGTCTGGTGGAAATAGTTTACTTGCAGGAGAGGGGCGCATTCCGGCTAATCTCAAAACTCAGCTAGATGCTGAATTGCAAGCCGGTACTAGCGGTCTGGTTTTGGCCGATTTGACAGCTGAGGTTGTCGGTGCTTTGGCGAGGATACCGCCTGCGAGTGTTCCTGATATGCCTGACCGGATTATTGCCGCCACTGCTTTGCATCTAGGTTTGCCACTAATTAGCCAGGATAGCAGGATGCCGCTTGCCGGTGTGCGCATCATTTGGTAAAATGCGATTGCCAATACGCCAATATTTTAGAGTAAAATTTGACTCTCCCCCGCTCTCGCACTTCGGGCTTAATAACTAATCAACCGGCATTCATCCGCACCAGTAGGGTGCGTTCCCCAGGAGGGAACGCACCCTACTTCTGTAGCTGAGGGTGGGGTCATCCACCGGCATTAATCCGCACCAGCTCTTGCAATACCGCACCTATCTGCGCCGAATAAGCGCGACTGTCGAAAAAACTGGGGTTCTCCTGCATTCTTCGCACAATCCGCTCCCGCCAGTGCGATCGCAACTCCCGATTGCAACCCAGCGCCACACTCAACCGAATATACTCCTCTTCCCCACCGGCAATCAAATCAAACAGCCCCAGCTAACGCAGCAGAGCCGCCCCCAGTATCCACCGCAAACAATTCCCATCCATCACCACAACCGGCACCCCAACCTCTAGCGGATCGGCGGTGGAATTCGCACCGGCATACGGATAGGAATCCAGATAAACATCCGCCACCTTCAACACCGCTTTCACCTGCGCACGACTCGGCAAAGCCTCCAGCAAAATCAGCCGGCTGCTCTCCACCCCATACTTCTCCAGTATAGCACGCATCTTCCTCACAAAAGGCATCCTGCTGTAAGAATTAGACCAAGTGGGGCTGAAGGGATACAGCACCAGCACAGAATCAGGCACCGCCGCCAGAATTTTCGCCCAAGTCTCCCTGACTTCTGGTATAATCTTCAGCAGATTTGCCCCGGAAATGAAAGCCACCGCCCTCTCAGGAATCCCCAAGCTTTGTCTGTCAGGTTTAATCCCAGCCACCTCTGGCTGTATGCTGTAATTGAAACAAAAACCCGTTCCATCAACTGTTACCAGCTTCTCGCGATAGTGCTCTTGCGCCCCCTGTGCCGGTTCAGTTAAACTCCCAGAAATATAGTAATCCATGTGGCGCATGCCGGTGGTGACAGGGGACGCAAAATAGGTCGCCTGCACCCGCGCCAGCCGGTGCAGCGCCAGTAAAATGATATTTTGAGCCGCATTTGTCACAATTGACCCCACAAACAGGATATCCAAATCATCCCCCCGAATCATCTCCACTTGAGCGCGGAGGTCTTTCGGTAACTGCACCAGTTTATCCGCCCGACTCTGGCAATATTTCTCCACCGGCTGACTCGTGACATTCAGGACATAGAGCACAATCTCAAATTTGTTTCTGTCCAGATGCTCGAACACCGGCACTGTCGTGAACGTCTCCGAAAGGGGAGCGAAATTCGCCTTGAGAACCCCCAGGCGAATTTTGCTTCTGCCGGCAGGACGATCCGGGAACTCCCACTCAATCTGGTGCCCCCCAAGTTTCAATATCAATTCTAGCATATCCCCCCGCTGCGTGTAAATATTCTTGAGGTTATTTGTGCTAAAATATAGAGGCACAAAGTTAACCGTATCCGCGAACACTAAGGCCACACGCCGCCAGACGGGGGAGTTGGGATTGCTGAGGAACCGGCTGTGAATCAAATCGACTAATCGCTGCATGTAGGTGCAGTAACGTTCCACTTCTCCCACTTCTTTAAAATAAGTTGGGAAGGAGAACATAAACGCCAGCAAGTCGTTGATGAACCACTGGGGGACAGAAATTCGCTCGCACTGCAAGGGCAATTCATCCGCACGCCGGTACAGCATCGCTGCCAGGAAATACTGAATCGCCTGTGGCGCATCAAATCCTTTCGCCACCTGCGCCGCTAATTCACCGGCAAATAACTCCTCGGCATAACTCAGCTGTTCATCCCTAACACCGCAAGTAACCAGCATTTGATGGGCTTTTCCCGCATAACCCATCCAGGCATTTTTCAGATTATCCCCTGCAGTCGCCAGCCAAAAATCTGCCAGCTGCCGGCGTGCTTGTCGCAACTCATCTAGCGCAGATTCCGGCGAGGGATAACTCTGATATTTACTCGCGCAACCCGACACCCAACTGAGGAATTGCGGAGAATCTGGATTCAGACTAGCTTTAATTGTCTCGCGATGCAAGAATAGAGACAGGCGCTCTAATTGCCAATTCTCCTGCTGCCGTAATTCCGGGACAAATCCGCTCGGCAAGTCAGCAGATCCCTCTAATTGACTCAGCAGCTCAAAATATTCGGTAGACGAGACATATAGCAGTTGAATCAGCGGATGGCTCACCGGCAACCCTCTTAGAAGTTTTGGGTCATATATGGAATTGAGCGTGTCTTTTATCTCGCTCTCGCTATGCCCATTGAATCTGACCGGCATCTTGAGTTTTCCCCTGACAAACTCTAAGATTTTAGAGGGAGATTCCAGCCAAGCATTCAAACTCACCAGCAGACACTTGTGGGAGTGCCGGTGATAGAAATCAAGGA
>CAZJNL010000291.1:0-6441 GCA_964546515.1 uncultured Oscillatoria sp. | reverse complement strand
GAACCCCCCTAAAAAAGGGGGGGAACTCTCAAGCCTTTCTTTTTAAGAAGGGTTGGAGAGATCTAGATTTTCTTTATAAATGACCTCTCAGTCTGACTGTGGGATTTTCAACAGCCTGTGATATAATTGCTGGTAATTCCGACTTGAGCCGGGGATTTGGTTTTGGGCCAGTGGCGCACCTGGCAACTCGACTTGCAGTTTTAGTGTTGCTGGCTGCAAGCTCCCTTCGACGTTGTATGGCATAATCGAAATGTTCTGTGAGCGCAAAGGGCCACTACACTGTATGGATCACCAGCCCGGAGACATAATAAGGCGACGCTACCAAATCATCAGCTCCTTGGGGGGAGGAGGGTTTGGTCAGACTTATCTGGCGGAAGACCGGCAACTGTTCAACCGCAAGTGCGTTGTCAAACAATTGAAGCCCCAGCCCAATATCCTCAAGGTATTGCCTTGGGCGGATTTAAAAGCTCGCTTCGATAAGGAAGCAGATTGCTTGGCAAAATTAGGCGACCATCCTCAGATTCCAGCACTTTTGGATAAATTTGAGGAGAATCAAGAGTTCTATTTCGTTCAGCAATTCATTGATGGCGCGGGGCTGAATAAAGAAATCATCATAGGTCAGCCTTGGAGTGAGGAGAAAGTTATTGCACTGTTGCGGAATGTGCTGGAAATTTTGGTGTTCGTCCACGAACAGCAGGTGATTCACCGCGATATTAAGCCCGATAATTTAATCAGACGTAAGGTAGATGGGAAACTTGTTTTGATTGACTTTGGGGCGATTAAAGAAATAAGAAATTTGACGCTTGACCCTAATAGTAACACAATAATCCAGACCATTGCCATTGGCACCAAAGGCTACATGCCGGTGGAACTAGTGAATGGAAATCCACGTTTTATCAGCGATTTGTATGCCTTGGGCGTGACTGCAATCCAGGCTTTAAAGGGGGTGTCATCACAGGAATTGCTAAAGGAATTAAAGACAGATCCGCAAACCGGTGAGCTCAGCTGGCGCGAAGGGGTGCCGGTGAGTGACGCGCTGGCAGCTATTATAGACAAGATGGTGCGCTGCCGCTTCACAGAGCGCTACCAATCCGCTACAGAGGTTCTTGAGGATCTCCAGAATTTACAGCATCCTGGTTCGTCCCCAGTCCCGCCACCGCCTCCTCCTCAGCCCCCAGTCCGGGGCTGGATCAGGTTCGCTATTCTGGTAATTGCCGGTGCTCTGCTATTCGTCGCTGCCAAGGTCTTTCCGATCGCTCAGGCTCTTTGGTTTTATAGCCAAGCCAAAAATTTATTCGCTCAGGAAAAATACCCAGAAGCGATTGCCGCCTGTGAAAAGGCAACAACAATCAAGCCTAATTTTACCGAAGCTTGGGAAAGAAAAGGAATCGCACTTATTAAGCACAAGCAACCAAACGAAGCTCTCGAATCCTGTGAACAAGCCATTAAAATCGAGCCCGACTTTGCTGCCGCTTGGATTTGCAAAGGTCAGGCGATCTATGACTTGAAGAGATACCAAGAAGCAATCGATGCCTACGACCGCGCAATACAATTAAAGCCAACTCATTACGCCTGGAATAACAAATGCGAAGCGCTGCTGGAATTTAAAGAAGCCCAAAAATACAAAGAAGCGATCCAGGCTTGTGAGGAAGCCATTAAGTTAAACAGCACATATCACCCTGCTTGGAATAACAAAGGCAAAGCGCTACTTGGCTTGCAGCAGTGTGCAGAGGCAAAAAAGGCTTTTCAGGAAGCCCTTAATATCGAGCCGAACTACTCACCAGCAAAAGAAAATCTCAAGCTGGTAGACAGGAAGTGTATAAATTCCCAATAACAGTAAATCCGAGTTGCCGTTCGGACTCTTTGAAAAAACCCGGAAACTTAAAGAAACCGGGTTTTTCAAAGCGGACAATCATAAGCGATTGACCCTGCCATTTACCGCCACAGCCTCTTGATTCTATCAAAGCTCAGATCCCAGCGGTTCTCAGTACCCCCCCGGATCACTTGGCGTTCGCCTTGGTTCAACCGGCTGTCAAGAATGCCGTCCAAAACCTTATTCACCTCAGACAGATCGCCATTTTTATTTTGCTCCAAAGAAAACAGCACATTGCTGCGATTGCAGCCACTGCCTAGGGTTGTCTCGGCGCATACTGAGGGCTTGCCGTCTACCTTCCCAGTAACGAAGTACACTTCTCCATTATTCTGACTGTAGGCGCTCTCCAATAGGGCAGAAGCCTTCTCACAGAGAGCCTGGGTTTTCTGCGAGGGTGACAAAACTCCAGCTTTCCGCAAAACTTCAGCTTTCCAGTAAAGAATCGGGATCGGGTCTTCTTTCGTTTGTCCTCCTTCTGAGTACCTCACGACTGTGGTTGGTGTGCCGTTGACAGGCTTGCAGCTGACTCTCTCGACTTTGATGTCGCTTGCCGAGCTGGGTTGGCCAAAAAGCCCAGCAGCCGACAGACCTGCCACAGCCGCCGCAAACACAGGTAAAAGTGTTTTCTCGTTCATAGATATATTGACTTTTATCTTAATTCCTATTATTCTATAATACATGTACAGCGGCGAAATCGTCAAGCTGTATTAGCATTTTACCCGGCTTGAAAGGCGGGCAATTTATTAATAAATGATGTAAATTGAGAGCTATCAGAAAAAAGACTTGTATTACTTGGCCATCCCCTTTTGGCTGGCTCAGATGACTGCCCTGTGCTGTCTGGCATTCCTCCCCGGCAGGGTTGTGGCGCAAATTGTCCCGGATGGGACGTTGCCGGTCAATTCAACTGTCACGCCCTTAGGCAATCTAAGTGAAATCACCGGCGGCACGACTGCCGGCAACAATCTTTTTCACAGTTTTCAGCAATTTTCCGTACCCACCGGCAGCGCCGCCCACTTCAACAACGCCCCGAACATCCAAAACATCATCACCCGCGTCACCGGCGGCTCAATTTCCAATATTGACGGCTTGTTGCAAGCCAACGGCACCGCCAACCTCTTCCTGCTCAACCCCAATGGGATTATTTTTGGCCCCAATGCGGCGCTGAATATCGGCGGCTCGTTTGTGGCCAGCACCGCCCGTGGCCTGAAATTCGCGGATGGGACAGAATTCAGCGCCACCAATCCCCAAAGCTCACCTTTGCTCACCATCAGCGTGCCGGTGGGCTTGCAATTTCCGGGAATGCCGGCGAGTATCCTCAATCAGTCTCGCGTCTCAGTGCCGGTGAACGGTGAGATTGTCCCCGTTGGTTTGGCGGTGCAGCCCGGAAGAACCCTGGCACTCGCCGGCGGTGATGTGACTCTGGCGGGTGGCTTCCTGAGTGCGCCAGGAGGGCGGATTGAGCTGGGAAGCGCTGGCGGGAACAGTTTGGTCAGCCTGAACCCAACTGAGCGAGGTTTGGTTTTGGGATATGAGGGAGTGCGGGACTTCGGGAATATCCAGCTGATCCAATCTGGGGTGAACACCGGCAGCCCCCTCGCCGGTGGCGATATTCAGGTGCGCGGTGCTCGCGTGACGCTCAACGAGGGTTCCTTTATCTCCACTTCTACCTTTGGTGCCGATGCGGCGGGGAATCTGGAGGTACGCGCTACCGACTCGGTGGAACTGACGGGAACTGGAAGCATTGGGGATGTGTTGGAAAAGATTTTCCAGGGAAATTTGACCGCCTCGGATCTTCGCAACGGGCTGTTTGCTGCCAGTTTCGGTGCCGGTGCGTCGGGCAACTTAACGATTGACACCAACAAATTAATTGCCCGCAATGGCGCAGTGGCATCCACTTCCAGTTTTGGGGAAGGTCTGGGGGGGAACCTGACCGTAAACGCCACCGAGTCCGCGCAACTGGTAGACGCAGGCTTGCTGACGGGAACTACGGGAGTTCAAAAAGCAGGGGATTTGACGATTAACACCAATCGGCTGCTGATCGAACAGGGAGGCTTGGCTATCACGGGTACTCTGGGTGCGGGGCGAGGTGGAGATTTGAATGTGACGGCCAATTCAGTAGAACTGACAGGAACTACAGCGCAACAATTTACCTTGTTCGCTTCCGTTCCCGGGCTGCCCCCGATATTCTACAAACCAGCAACCATTTCCAGTGGCTTGTACACCCTGAGTGTTCTAGGTGGACGAGCGGGCGACTTAACGATTGAGACGGGGCGACTGCTTGTGGAAAATCTGGCACTTGTCTCCACTTCAACGGGAAAGGGGTTGCGGTCAGGAGATATTACCGTCCGCGCTACTGAGTCGGTGGAACTGACGGGAACTGGGCAATTACAGATAGTCGAAGAGATAAGGAATGGCACTATTGACCCCTCAGACGAGCGCAGCGGCATATTTACGGCGGCTTTCCTCGGTGGGACAGTCGGCAATCTAACGATTGAAACCAGACAGCTAATTGCCCGCAATGGGGGGGTGGCTGCTACATCTACCTTCTCTGGCGGGCAAGGGGGAAGCCTTACCGTGAGCGCTATTGGTGGCTTGGTAAAGCTGAGTGGCGGTGGCTTGCTGACAGGAACTACTGGTTCTTCTGCTGCGGGCGAGATAACAATTAACACAGGGAAGTTGATTCTCCAGGATGGGGCAGTGGTTTCCACTCTGTCTACTAGCGCGGGAAAAGCGGGAGATGTTAAGGTCAGCGCTTCTGAATCGGTGGAAGTGACTGGTTTCGCCACTTCAGCTACCAGTCAGCAGTTAGTGTTCAGCACCTTGGCTGCCACTTCTCTGAATACGGGTGACTCTGGCAACATCAACATTCAAACGCAGCGGCTGACAGTCGGAGATGGAGCTGATGTATCGGTTACGGCTTTTGGTCTGGGAAAATCAGGAGAACTCACCGTCAGCGCCACGGAGTTTGTAGATCTGAGTGGCGCTCGCACCAATCCAAACAACCCAACCAATTTTAGTCGCAGCGGTCTGTTTGCGGCGACTGAAGGAATTGGAAAAGGTGGAGACTTGAGCATTACCACACCTCGGTTGACTGTCAGGGATGGGGCAAGGGTTTCTGTTTCAACTCGCGGGCGGGGCGAAGGCAACCGCCCCGGAGGTCAGGGGGGCAATCTGACTGTGAATGCCTCAGAAGTAAAACTGAGCGGCACGAGCGCGGACGGTCAGTTTCCCAGCGGTTTATTTGCCCTTTCTGGGGAAAAAAGACCGAACATCCAAGCCAATGAGGCTACGGGCAATGGGGGAAACTTGACAGTAAACTCTAACAAATTAACGGTGGAAAACGGAGCTCAAGTCTCGGCGAGCGCCCAAGGGTCAGGGGCGGCAGGCAACTTGACAGTTAGGGCTAGTTCCATTAAGCTTGATAGCGGTTCTTCCATCACAGGAGCAACGGCATCGGGTGCGGGCGGCAACATTACGCTAAATGTGCGGGACTCATTGCAGTTGCGCGGCAACAGTCAGATATCCACCAATGCCGGTATTGAAGGCGCTGGTGGGGATGGCGGTAACATCACCATTAACACCGGCACCTTAGTCGCCTTCCCGAGAGAAAATAGCGACATCAGCGCTAATGCAACCACCGGCAGTGGCGGTAAAGTCAATATCGCCGCTCAAAGCATTTTTGGGGCAGAATTCCGCAACCAACTAACTCCAGGTAGCGACATCACCGCCCGTTCCGAACAGGGAACACAAGGTACTGTAGAATTCAACCGGCCTGTAACTGACCCCAGCCAATCACTAGCCAATTTACCAGAAAATCCCATCCAGCCGGCAGAGCAGATAAAGCCGGTTTGCTCAGCAACAAGAGAACCTGTTACAGGAGAATTTACTATTACCGGACGCGGTGGACTACCACCGGCACCCGGAGATCCGCCCAGCAGCGATACTGTTCGGGTTGGGTTAGTCGCCCCCGCGCCGCCCGGTTCCAGTCGTGCCGGTGGGATAACGGTAACGCCGGCGCGGCGTTCAGTTTCCCTCCCGCCACCCGCCACAGGGGTAGCCTTCGACGAAAAAGGCCAACTCATCCTCACCGCCGGTGCGCCAAACGGCACCCCCCACACCCCCTGGCTCCCTACAGCGAACTGTCATGCTCGTTAAATATATATCAGCGGTCATCTATCAGCGATTTTCGATTTTCCACCGGCACCCCCGCACTGGGGCGAGTGCCAAAGCGCCCCCAGATTGGAAATCTGGGGCTATACAGACAAAGCCCGCCTGCGCCTCTTGGTTTAAAATACCTATCTCGCAGCTAGATAATAGCCATCTTTCGGGCGCGGGCGTTTGTTTCAGCCCCGATACTCGACAAACCGAGCTCGGAGCTCGACAAACCGAGCTCGGAGCTCGAACCACCGAGCTCGGAGCTCGAAGGATGGAGTTCGGAGCTCGAAGGATGGAGCTCGGAGCTCGAAGGATGGAGTTCGGAGCTCGAAGGATGGAGTTCGGAGCTCGAAGGATGGAGCTCGGAGCTCGAAGGATGGAGTTCGGAGCTCGAAGGATGGAGCTCGGAGCTC
>CAZJNL010000290.1:0-6459 GCA_964546515.1 uncultured Oscillatoria sp. | reverse complement strand
CGTTCCGCAGAGCGGAACGCACCCCACTACCCCACCTTCACGAAAATTTACAAAAATGGGTGCTGGCGAGCGAGACGCTCACAAGTATTAGGGTGCGTTCCTCGGAAACGCACCTTGCCTTTACGAAAATTTACAAAAACGGGATGCTGGCGAGCGCGACGCTCACAAGCGGCTTTTTTGGCATGGTATCCGGTTGATTCGTGTGAACTTTAACCGGCAGGGTAGGGAGCTGACAGGAGAGCAAAATAGAAAGCTTAAAAGTTTTCACCCAGTCTAAAATCTAAAATCTAAAATCAACAGGATAGGTTTTTTGCCGTGCGGGGTGCAGAAATATGTTACCCGTTCCATCTCCCTCTCCCCCCTCCCAGAAGTTAGTCTGGGAACGGGTTAAAAACTTCTGTCGGCCCGCACGTTTGCTGTACCTGTCCAGAGGATTTTTTTGGTCTGTAGTTCTTAGTGGTGTGAGTGAAAGAGGAGTGAGTGCAAATGCTAAGTTGGGAGCGGAGTCCAAATCTGGTATCGATGCAGTGCGATCGGGCGTGGGTGGAAATTAACTTGCCGGCGATTGCCAGCAATGTGCGACAGTTGAAGCGGCTGCTGTCGCCCCGCACGGAACTGATGGCGGTGGTGAAAGCGGACGCATACGGGCACGGTGCGGTGACGGTGGCGCAGACAGCTCTCAGTGCCGGTGCGAGTTGGCTGGGGGTGGCGACAATTCCAGAAGGGATTGAACTGCGAGAAGCTGGGATACAAGCGCCGGTGCTAGTTTTGGGCGCTACCAACACCCCAGAGCAAATCCGGGCGCAGGTTCGCTGGGGCTTGCAGCCAACCCTGTGCACGCCGCAGCAAGCTCTGGTTTTTTTTGAGACGCTAGACTCGCTAAACCAGTCAGTGCCGGTGCACATCAAGCTAGACACCGGCATGTCTCGCTTGGGTGTGCCCTGGCAGCAGGCGGCTGAGTTTGTCCAGCTGGTGCGGCGTCTGCCCAATCTGACGATTGCCAGTATCTATTCGCACTTCGCCACAGCAGACAGTCCGGACCCCACCGGCATGCAGCAGCAGCGGGCGCGGTTTCACGAAGCGATCGGGCTTCTCCAAGCCGCCGGCATTCCCCTCCCCCGCCTGCACTTTGCCAACTCAGCGGCGACGCTAACCGACCGGGGGCTGCACTTGGACATGGTGCGCGTCGGGCTGGCCATTTACGGTCTTTACCCAGCTGAGCATCTCAAGCAGGCGATTGACTTGAAGCCGGTGCTGCAAGTCAAGGCGCGGGTGACGCAAGTCAAGACGCTGGAAGCGGGAACCGGCGTCAGCTACGGCTATCAATTCGTTGCTGACAAACAGATGCGCCTAGCTGTGGTGGGTATTGGCTACGCCGACGGCGTTCCCCGCAATCTTTCTAATAAAATGAAGGTCTTAGTGCGCGGTCAACTGGTGCCGCAAGTGGGAGCGATTACAATGGATCAAATGATGCTCGATGTCAGCAGCATTCCCGATTTGCAAGTCGGTGAAGTCGTGACTCTGCTTGGCTGTGATGGTGCAGGTCAAATCTCAGCCGAGGACTGGGCTGCCAAACTGGGAACGATTTCCTGGGAGATTCTGTGCGGCTTCAAGCACCGGCTGCCCCGCGTGCCGGTGGGCCAGCTTTCAGCTGAGAAACAGCCAACTGCCCAGTGATATTGTGTCGGCTTGCATCGATGACTTGTAGGGGGGGGTTCACCCGAAATATCTGCCGCACAGCAAAGAGTGTCAGTAAACCCGCCCCCACCTGCCGGTTCACCCCAGATATTTGTGTCAATAAACCCGCCCCCACCTGCCAGTTCACCCCAGATATCTGTGGCCCAACCAACGGTTGTAGGGGCGGGTTCACCCGAAATATCTGCCGCACAGCAAAGAGTGTCAGTAAACCCGCCCCCACCTGCCGGTTCACCCCAGATATCTGTGGCCCAACCAACGGTTGTACGGGCGGGTTCACCCGAAATATCAGCCGCACAGCAAAGAGTGTCAGTAAACCCGCCCCCACCTGCCGGTTCACCTGCCAAAGAAATGCCACCGTTTGAGGGGGGAGATTTCATCGAAGCTGCCGGTGTGGCCGGTTGCTGCTCACACTGACGAAATCCGGCAACCCGGTTTTTATAGACCAGCTGTCAACCAGTTAAACCCATAACTGGCTCTGCGAAATCCCTCCCTCAGGTAAATTACGCTACTTGATTCTTCTGCTTTTACATGATAAAATAAGTGAGACTTATTCCGTTAAAGCTAGAACAGCAAAAAATACCGTCCCGCTAGAATATGACTGGAACATACTTTCGGAGATTTCAGAATAGACTGATTGCCCTGCTGTTTGTCAGCACCCTGATTCCAGTTCTTATTGTGGGGGGGTATAGTGTTTCTTCCTCTGCCCAAACAATTACCGATTTATCCCTGGATAAGATTGAGCAGAAAACCAACGACAGCGCCGCTAGAGCGGCAACCTTTTTAGACAGTATCAGCAAGGATATTTTGTACTTAGCCGAGACACCGCCCGTTCAAGGAATCGTCAGGGCTAGAGAGAGCGGTGGGGTTGACAAAAAAGACAAGTCCTCTTACCAAGCGTGGGTCGGTCGCTTGCAAATTATCTTTACCGGCATGATAGATGCTAAACCCTATTATAGCAACCTCCGCTATCTAGATGAAAATGGCAAAGAGATGGTACGGGTGGATGCAGTCAGCGGTAGCGTCAAGATTGTTGCCCCTTCCGAGTTGCGGAATCTGGGAGACACGGATGATTTTATCCAAACCATGAAATTGGCTCCGAGAGAAATCTATGTCTCTCCGGTGGGCCTGGATAAAGAAAATGGAAAAATAAGAATTCCCCACACTTCGTCGGTTCGTTACAGCACCCCGATTTACAGCTGGGAGGGAAAGAAAAAAGGAATTATAATTGCCAATGTCCGGGCTGAATCGTTTTTAGGTCTGCTCAAAGAAAGTCAGTTGCAAAGCAGCCAGCTTTTCGTCCTGAATCGGGATGGCTACTACTTGTCTCATCCAGACGCCCAAAAAGAATTCGGTTTTGAACTGAACAAAGAAGAGAAAGTCAGTCGAGACTATCCCGAAAAGATTGCCGGTCAACTGCTGTCTGGAGGGAGTGGAGTTATTTCCGAAGGCACAGAACAGCTGCTCAGCTACTACACGCTGTATCTCAACCCAAAAAATAAGCAAAACCCTTTAATCTTTGTCTCTCAATTGCCGAAAGATGTAGTTTTCGCTCCCCTCTCGTCCTTTCAGGCAGTTGTTTTCAACGTGGCATTTTTATCTTTGGCAGCAGTCCTTGCCCTGGGAATTGCGATTGTGCGCAAGCTGGTGAGCTTAATCAGAGAACTCACCGCCGCTGTTTCCTCTTTCTCAGTACAAGTTCTCGCGACTATCGAGGAGCAAGAGCGCTTGGCTGGGCAGCAGGCGTCTGCGGTGCACCAAACCTCCGTGACGATGGATGAGTTGGGCGCTTCCTCCCAAAAATCAGCCGAACAAGCAGAAGCCGCTGCCCGAGGAGCCTCTCAGGTGTTAATCCTCGCCAACGGTAGCAGCGAAACCAGTCAGTCAATTGCGACAGAGGGGGTTAGCTTGAGAGAGAAAATGGCGCAGATTGCCGAGCGGATTGTGCAGTTAAGCCAGCTAGTCAGCCAGATTAACAAAATTGCCAATACGGTGAGCAATTTTGCTGACCAAACGAATATGCTGGCGCTCAACGCCTCGGTGGAGGCTGTCCGCGCCGGCGAACACGGCAGGGGTTTCGGCGTAGTGGCTGCCGAGATTCGCAAACTCTCCGATCGCAGCCGCACCTCAGCGGAGCAAATTAATAACCTCGTAGGGGATATTCAGCTGGCGACCAATTCGACTGCGATCGTGACGGAGGAGGGAACAAAAACCGTTGCTGCTATTGTGAGTGCGGTCAGCGATATTGTTTTGAACGTTCAGCAAATCTCCCTGAGTGCCAGACAGCAGGCGACTGCTATCGAGCAGGTGGTGAATGCCATGAACAGCCTCAATCAAGGAGCCGCTGAAACCGCCACTGGCATCAAGCAAACGAAAATTGGCACGCAAAAACTGAACGAAGCTGCTTTTAAGCTAAAAGCAGCCGTTTAGAGCTGATTTCTAAAGAAAAAGTGAAGCGACAAGAAACCGGGTTTCTTGTACTGGGTAAGCCGGAAAACTGAGCCCTCCTACAGCAAGATTCCCGGTTTCTGGCCCCCCATTCTGGCTAAACAATTACTTTATAAATGACACTCAACTCAACTGGCTTTCCTCGAACGCCGGCTCCCCGCACACCCAGCCAATGCCCTACCCACAGCCCCCGGCCTCCTGGCCCACCGCCGGGCCGGCCCACTGCGGAGCGGCAGTCATGGCCATAAAATCGCCGAAAAAAAATTTTTCAATTTACTTGCCACTACTGGAAAAAGCTGTGCTACTATACATAATTGTGAGCCAAGGAGAGGTGGCTGAGCGGTCGAAAGCGGCAGATTGCTAATCTGTTGTGCGGCAGGTAACTCCGCACCGAGGGTTCGAATCCCTCCTTCTCCGTACCAATCACGAGAGAAAGCCCATCCATCCCAGCCAGAACCTGCCGGTGCCGGTGCCGGTGCCGGTGCCGGTGCGAGCCAGCTGGGAGAGTGGAGACGCGACATATCGCGTCTCTACAGCAGTCTGTGGGGAATTTCACAGACAGCTAACTGAGGCGTCCCAAAGACGCACAGATTTGCTGGGAGACAAAGGGCAAAATCGCTTCGTTCTTACTGTGATCCTTACCTTCGGTGAACACGACCAGCAGATAGGGGGGCCGGTCTGGCAGCTCAATGTAAGCGGCGTCGTGGCGGACTTGGCTGGTCAAACCGGCTTTAGACCAGACGCAGGCATCCTGGGGCACACCGGCACCCAAGAAACCCGTTACCTGATTTTCTGGGTCAGCTTGCAGATCCGCTGGGTCGAGACTGCGCTTCATCAGATCCATCATCGCTTGGGAGCGCGGCGACGTGACAGCCACGCCCCAAATTATTCTGTGCGTCAGGCGAGCGGCGGCATTTGTGGTCAGCATATTGCGATTTTCCATCAACTCGCCTAAGGCGGCCCGCTCCCGACCGTAAGGCCCGTCAGACCAGGTTTTTTGGTTGACATTAATCTTCTCCAACTCAGGCCAGCCCCAGGACTGGAAGTAGCGGTTAACGATATTGCGCTGGTTTTTCCAGGTTTCAAATGGCCCCGCCGGCAGTTCGGGACCGCCGGTGGTGCCGGTGAGCACATCCACGACCAGACCGGTGGCGTCATTGCTGGAATCGACTATCATATCCCGGATGGCTCTGTCCAACTCAGCGGAAGGCTGGATCATGCCTTTTTCCATCCACTCGTGTACCGCCACGAGATAGAACAGCTTCACCACACTAGCTGGGTAGATGCGCTCGTCGCCGCGATAGCTAAACCCGCGCACGGGATGCTGCCAGAAGGCTTCTGGAGAGAGGGCACCGCCCGTATTCACCGGCACCGGCGGATCGTAAACTATCCAAGTCATGGCGATTTGACTGGGGGCTAAGTCCGGAAATTGCTTCCAGGTTGCCTCTAGCACGCCGGTGCCCAAGGCATCTAATTGTTCGTCTTTACGGAAAAAAGTTATCATCTGTAATCACTACCTAATTGCTAACGAGCAAACGGTTGCAGGGGAAGCGGTTGCAGCTAATGAGCAAAGAAGAATAAACAACCGGGCACAATCAAAGCGTGAACAATCAACAGTAAACAATCACGGAAATGGTTTCTCTGGCCCAACTGCAAGCAACCCTGACTTCTAACTCAGCTTCCTTAAGTGAGTGTGAGTACCGCTGTTCAGCTTCCCTGAACCTCTATGATTCTCCCAGATGGGATCGTTTGGCAACTCAGGCAGCCTCCGGGCGGCAGTTGCGAATTCTATCCCTGCCGGCAGGCGACGCGGCGGAGATGGGCCGCACCGGCATACTTGTCCAGCTGTGTGAGGATGAGTATCCCGGCTGGCTGGCCATCCCAGACCTTGACCTTCTGGAGCCGGCGGTGCTAAACTATCAACCCCTCTCACTCTCTGAAACAGAAATAAAAGAGCGGTTGCCTCAAGTCATTGCCTTCACTGACGCTGCAATGCAAACGCCCAACGAATACCTCTGGGGGGGCACGGTGGGGCCAAACTACGACTGTTCGGGACTGGTGCAAGCGGCTTTTGTTTCAGCGGGGATTTGGCTGCCGAGGGATGCTTACCAGCAGGAGGCGTTCACTGTGCCGGTGGCGCTGGCATCTTTGCAACCGGGGGATCTGGTGTTTTTCGGGCCGGCGCACAAAGCCACCCATGTAGGGCTGTATCTCGGAGAGGGGCGCTACATCCACAGTTCCGGAAAAAGTCAGGGGCGCAACGGCATTGGCACTGACGTCCTCTCGGAGGAAGGGGATGAAGTGAGTTGTGCGTAT
>CAZJNL010000289.1:0-6459 GCA_964546515.1 uncultured Oscillatoria sp. | reverse complement strand
CCCCTTACGGGTTTCTAAATGTTTCCTCATTCCCAGCCCCGCCTGGGAAAAACCAACGATAAATTCAGCCTATTTCCACTCACCCTGCAGGATAAAAGGTGCCCAGTAATAAGGGTCTTTCCCCTCTGCTATCATCGACAGTTGCGCCTCTCGCAACGCCCGCGCCGGCGGCAGCCCATCTTTCAGCATCTTCTGGTAAAATCTGCTCATTAGCTCCACTGTCTCCATATCGCTCACAGTCCACAAACTCACCATCACCCGTTTCGCACCGGCATACATGAACCCTCGGGTCAGCCCCACAACTCCTTCCCCTTTAACCTCCTTTCCCTTGCCGGTTCCACAGGCACTCAGCACAACCAATTCCGCCGGCAAATTCAAGTTGAACACATCCGGTGTTAGCAAAACGCCGTTCTGCGTTACGCCAAACTGGTTGACGAGAGACAAAACGATCCCCGATAGTTGCGGGTTCTGGGAGTTGAGAAAGCCGTGAGTGGCAAAATGCACGACCCGATAGTTACTTAGCACAGAGTCCTTTACTTTGTCAAGATTCGCGTCAAAATCCAATGCCTGCATTTTCTCTGAATCCGGCACCAGAGATAAAATTCTGTCCGCTTCCAGGCGGGTGCCGGCAAGTCTAGGCCAAGTTTTTCCCTCACTGTCAGTACCTCTCGTGAGATTGGGGGTTAACAGCGGCGGTATCTGAGGTGTTGGGGTTCCCTTCACGCGCGGATCTTCAGCGCCAAACACCGGATCTGCCAGCACAGCAACAGCTTTGGGGGCGGGTTGACGATTCGCAGTATCCCGCCTGATAATAGAGAGAGTGGAGGCAGAAGGCAAGCTGACAATTTCGTGTTCTGCTATCAGGAATTGGGGACTTTCTGCTGCTGGCTGCACCGGCACCGGCAAAGCGCTGAAAGGGACATATTGCAGTCCGCCGTCAGCAACTATCAGCAACCGTTTCTGCTGCAACTGCTCGGCAACCGGCGCTAAGATTATCTTGCTCAGGGTAGCGGCTTTGACATCGGCGTCGGCTGAACCGCTATAAACCGGTGCCAAGTAACAGATGAATTCTTGGGCGGCGGTTTCGATATCGGCGCGTTTGGGCAGCTCGTAAGCGGTGATGGAAGTGGGGGTGACAGCCCACAGATAGCTGCGTTCTCCATTCAGCCAGTAAGAGAGCAGGATAGTGCCGGGATCTACGATTTGTTGCTGAACTTCTTTGAGGGTGAGAGGTTCGGGTTGAGTTAAGGCAGCGTAGCGGGGACTGGTAGCGCGGATCTGGGCTTCAACTTGTTGCAATTGGGTTTCGAGTTCCGCAATTTCTTGGCGGATGGTTTCTGCCTGTGCTTCCGTGTACTCGCCTTTGGGTAGCCTGTCTTGGTATTGCGTCTTGCCGGTGAGTAGCTGTTGCAGCTTGCGTTGCTCTTCCCTGAGTTCGGGGTTGACATCTTGACGGATATCGGCACGCGCTTCATTCAGGAGTTCGAGGAGAGAGCGAGCGCGAGCGCGTTCGGAGACTTCAAAGGCGGCGGTGTCGTAGCCGGCGTTGGGGTTTTGTTTGTGCAACGCCATCAGGATCTCAATGTAGAATCCGAAAGTATCCTGTTGTGTCGCAAAGTAAGAGGCGCGTAGCTGAGAGCTGCCGATCTTGGTGCGTAAGTTTTCAATGATTTCGGCTGCCGGTTTTATTTGAGTCAAAGCTTCGTTGAGATTGCCGCGATCAACTTCAACGACAGCAATATTAGTGAGGGTGCGAGCTTCTTGTACTTTATCGCCCACTTCCCGACTCAGGGGCAGGGATTGGTTGTAGTAATCTAGTGCTTTTTGCTTCTCTCCCCAATTGTTGTAAACCCTGCCAATATTGTTTAGGGTGAAAGCTTCCCCTGCTTTATCGGCCATTTCTCGACTCAATAACAGCGATTGTTTTAAATAGTCTAGCGCCTTTTGCTTGTCTCCTAAATCGCTGTAAACCGCGCCTATGCCGGTCAAGGTGGCAGCTTCCCCCGCTTTATCGTTCACTTCCCGACTCAGGGTCAGCGCTTGATTGAAATAGTCTAGTGCCTTTTCCTTCTCTCCCAAATCGTCGTAAACCCTGCCAATTTTGTTGAGGGTGGTAGCTTCCCCCGCTTTATCGCGCACTTCCCGTCTCAGGAGCAGCGATTGGTTCAAGTAATATAGTGCCTTTTGCTTCTCTCCCAAATCGGAGTAAACCATGCCCGTGTTGTTCTGGGCAGTAGCTTCCCCCTTTTTATCCTTCACTTCCTGACTCAGGGGCAGCGCTTTGTTGAAGTAGTCTAGCGCCTTTTGCTTCTCTCCCAAATCGTCGTAAACCCTGCCGATGTTGTTCAGAGTGCCTGCTTCCCCCGCTTTATCGCGCATTTCCTGCCACAGAGGCAGCGATTTGCTGTAGTAGTCTAATGCCTTTTGCTTCTCTCCTAAATCGGAGTAAACCTTGCCCATGTTGTTGAGGGTGGTAGCTTCCCGCACTTTATCGCCCACAGCCCTAATTAGCGGCAGCGCCTCTTCCCACTTTTGAATCGCCTGCTGCAAGGATTCTGCTGTCCGTTGCCCGTACAACTGCAATCCTTCGCCAAATAACCGTTCAGCTTCCCGGCGGGTACTGTCCACCGGCATCCCTTCCTGCTGCGCCAGCTGCCCCCGCCTCTCAAACACCGGCACGCTGCGCGAACCCACCGGCACCGCCGGCCAAAACAGCACCGCAGCCATCCCCAAAACAGCCACTCTTGCCCCTCTCATCCGCCTCAGCCCTCCCCACACACCCCAATCCCGCTCCCAACACCCACACATACCGACACTTCCGCAGAAATTTGACACAAATTATATCCCCACTCACCCCCCACCGCACAATCTCCCACATCTCCCAATCTGCCCCCGCACACAACCACACTATATTTCTAACCTTTGTCAAGTACGGATATCCGAATAAGTCCTTTCCGGAAAGCACGCAAAAAGGGAGCGAACTTAATCCGCAAAAATACTGACTTAGAACTTGAATAAACATAACTGCGCATTTGTCAACAGTAAAATTGCGGAGTTGTGAGAGGCGGTTGACAGGGCCTCCTGCGAGATTCCCGATACGGCTTTTACCTAAGTAAACATACTTAAGCCCTCCTGACAGCCACCTCTGTGGAAATCCTTGAAACGACCGGGAGAAAAACCAAAATGGCTATTATCATTGGAACCCCTGAAAACGACACCCTTTTTGGGACTCAATTCGATGACTCAATAGTGGGTGATGCGGGAAACGACTCTCTGTTCGGTCTGGAAGGCAACGACACCCTCGATGGCGGCGCTGATAGCGACACCCTCGATGGCGGTGCCGGTGCCGACTCCCTGTATGGCGGTGCCGGTGCCGACTCCCTGGATGGCGGCGACGGGAACGACACCGAGTATGGCGGCGACGGTGCCGACACCCTGTATGGCGGTGCCGGTGACGACTACCAGTATGGCGAAGAGGGTGACGACTACCTCGATGGCGGATTAGGTGACGACTACCTCAATGGCGGTGTCGGCAACGACATCCTGTATGGCGGCGACGGTACGAACTACCTTGATGGCGGCGCGGGAGACGACAACCTCTATGGCGGCAGTGGTACAGAAAACCTGTATGGCCAAGACGGGGACGACAACCTCTATGGCGGCGATGGTGCCGACAACCTGTCTGGCGGTGCCGGTACAGACTACCTCAATGGCGAAGCGGGCAACGACAACCTCTATGGCGGCGCTGGGATGGACATCATCGATGGCGGCGACGGCAACGACTTCATAGAAGGCAATGACGGAAACGACTTCCTGCATGGCGGAGGCGGTACAGACTTCCTAGAAGGCGGTGCCGGTAACGACAACCTGAATGGAGACGCCGGCAACGACTTCCTCGATGGCGGCGACGGCAACGACTACCTCGATGGCAGCGACGGGAACAACGTTCTCGATGGCGGCAGCGGGAACGACAACCTGTATGCCGGTGCCGGTAGCGACTCCATGCACGGCGGCGACGGTACAGACACCCTGGACGGTCGCGACGGCAACGACTACATGTATGGCGGCGCAGGCAATGATATACTCTCAGGGGGTGCCGGTACAGACTTGCTGTTAGGCGGCGATAATAACGACAGCCTCAATGGCGGTGCCGGTTACGACAACCTCAACGGTGGTGAAGGAGCGGACACCCTCATTGGTGTTGACCAAAACGCAGCTACTCCTGGACTCTATGAAATTGACAGCCTGAATGGCGGATTAGGGGTAGATAAGTTCGTTCTCGGGACTGAGAGCAAAGTCTTCTATGATGACAACAACAACTACTATTGGTCAAATGGCACGAGTGACTACGCTCTAATTGCTGACTTCAACAAGTTTGAGGATATTATCCAACTCAAAGGAACCTCCTATGACTATATCGTGACCTCCGCACCGTTCTCTGTAGGCGGTTCCGCAGCCGACACAGGGATTTATATCAACAAGCCCGGTTCCGAAACCGATGAACTGATTGCAATTGTGCAAGATGTTTCCAATCTGAATCTTACCAGCTCTTACTTCTCTTACGTCTAGATACCCCGACCTAGTAGGGGCGGGTTCACCCCAAATATTTGCCACCCAACGCCGGATTGTCATAAACCCGCCCCACCCACGACAACCTGTAGGGGCGGGGCTCACCCGAAATAGAAGCCACCCAGCGCCGGATTGTCATAAACCCGCCCCCACCCCATGAATGCCGGTGCCGGTTTATTGGGCAATCCTCCCACAATTGCCCCACCGGCACACCCCCCTCAGCAGCCCTCCCTCTTTCCACCTAAGGCTGCAACTTTCTCAGCTGCAACTGAGCGTCATTATAGCACCCCGTATTCCCGACATCCAAACACAATTTAGCAGCTTTTTGCAAATCCTGAATCGCCCCCTGCTTGTCCCCCATTTGAGCGCGGAGCAGCCCCCGCCCATAATAAGCGCCCTCATGCTCGCGCTTCAGACGAATCGCCTGAGTGTAATCCTCAATCGCGCTGCTGTAGTCCCCCAAATCCAAGTGAGCCTCCGCACGCTTACTGTACGCAACCGCATCGCTGGGATTGATGCGAATCGCTCTCGTGTAATCCTCAATCGCCCCAGATTTATCCCCACCGGCAGAGCGAGCCATCCCGCGATTGCTGTACGCTTTAGCATTATTAGGATTCCGCGCAATAGCCTGAGTGCAGTCCTCAATCGCATTCTCATAGTTGCCCCGGTTAAAATGAGCCACACACCGATTTGACGCCGCAGCCACATCATTCGGATTGAGCTTCAACGCTGACGTGCAATCCTCAACCGCCTTGTCAAACTGAGACAGATTCAGGTGAGCGTCACAGCGGCTGCTGTAAGCACCGGCATACTGCGGATTAATCCGAATCGCTTCAGAATAATCCTCCACCGCCCCCTGATAGTCCGCCATAGAAAAGCGAACCTTCCCCCGGTTGTAAAAAGCCTCCCCGTCGTTATAATTAATCCGAATCGCCTGAGTGAAATCCGCTATTCCTCCCTGACTGTCACCAGAAGCCGCGCGAGCCAGTCCGCGACTGATATAAGCTTTGGCATCATTAGGATTTCCCTGTATCGCCCGCGTGCAGTCCTCAATCGCCGCCTGATATTCGCGCAACTCAAAGTTGGCCATACCCCGCTTGTAATAAGCCTCCCCGTCATTGGGATTAATGCGAATCGCCTCCGTGTAATCCTCAACCGCCGCTTGATACTCGTGCAAGTCGTAGTTAGCCAGACCTCGGTTATAATAGGCATTAGCGTGGTTGGGATTGAGCCGAAGCGCCTGAGAGTAGTCCTCTTTTGCCTCTTTCAACTTCCCCAAGTCGTAGTTGACATTCCCCCGCTTGTAGTAAGCCTCCGCGTCATTGGGATTGAACCGAATCGCCTGGTTGTAATCCTCAATAGCGCCGGTGCGATCTTCTCGCGTGGCTTTTTCCACCCCACGGCTTTTCAAATCCGTGGCTATGTTCTGAGTTTGAAGATAGAAACTCAAACCGAATCCACCGACCGCCACCAGTGCTGCCGGTACTGCTAAGATCAGGAGCCGCAGGCGCTTGGTGCCGAGCGCCCTCAGGTGCTGCTGCAATCTCAGGTAATTGTGATCAACAACAGTCAGCGGCAACCCTAACTGGCTCCCCCCAGCGCTGCGCCTGATTTTTCTCAAATCTGCCAGCACTTCTATAGCGTTCTGATAGCGCTCGTTAAAGTCGTAGCGCACCATTTTGTCAATAACTTCTGCCAGTTCGTGGCTGACTTCGGCTCGGTGCCGCCAGAAAAGTTCGCCGGCAGCGGAAGAGCCCGGATTTTGCAGGGAAGCCAGGTCTTCTGCAGCCAAGCCGGTGAGCGCTTGGATAGCAATCATGCCGGCGGCATAGATGTCGCTCGCCGGCACTGGGTTGCCTTGGACTTGTTCAATCGGTTTGTAAGTCTTAG
>CAZJNL010000288.1:0-6471 GCA_964546515.1 uncultured Oscillatoria sp. | reverse complement strand
GTCGGGTGCCGGGGAAGCTGAGGTTGCGACCGCTGATTGCCGAGCGCGACTTTCACCAGCAGCAATTTGCTGAGCCAGATTTGCACTTTTCGCAGTTGCTGGGTGAGGGGCAAGTCCGCCTGCAAGCGATTCGCGGAGAGGTTCCCGGCACGCCCTGGCACCTGCGCTGGAGTGCCGGTGACTATGAAATCAACGGGTTTTGGTACTTTAATTATCACTATCCGGAGGAAACCAAGCGGGGGTTGTGCGACCGGGAAGACCTCTACAGTCCGGGTGAGCTGACTGTGAGTCTGAAACCCGGAGGCTACCTGATTTTGGAAGCCCGGGTCGAGTGGTCAAAGCCAGGACAAGAGGGGAGAAATATCAACCTGCCACCCACCACTTACCACCTGCCATTCCCCCACTCAGAGAGTGCTCAAAAGTCAAAATTAAAGTTCGACGCTGTTGTCAGCGCTGAGCGGCAAAGGCTCACCGACCTGTTTGGCCAGCTGACCGCCTCCCCCACCGCCGAGCGGGCGGAGGTTGCGGAGGGCGAGCGGGAGGCGATTTGGCAGCAGTTGCTTCGCGCCGGGGATCAGTTTATTGCCTACCGAGCCTCGATTGACGGCCCGACTGTAATTGCCGGCTATCCGTGGTTTAATGACTGGGGGCGGGATACGCTGATTGCTCTGCCCGGGCTGGCGCTGGCTACCCAACGCTTCGGGCTGGCTAAAGGGCTGCTGCAAACGTTTGGGCGTTACTGCCAGCAGGGTTTGATTCCCAATACTTTCCCCGATGCCGGTGCTGAGCCTTTTTATAACAGCATTGATGCGGCGCTGTGGTGGGTGGAAACGCTGGGGCTTTATCTGGAAGCGACTCAGGACTGGGATTTCTTGCAAGAAGCGTATCCGGTGGTGCGGCAGATTTATCAAGCTTATGCAGATGGCACTCGCTATAACATCCGGGTTGACCCGGAGGATGGGTTGCTGATCTGGGATGCGGACGGGGTGGCGCTGACTTGGATGGATGCGGTGATTGATGGCGTGCCGGTGACGCCGCGCCGGGGAAAGCCGGTGGAAATCAACGCTCTGTGGTACTCGGCACTGTGCTGGGCGGCGAAGTGGGCTGAGGGACTCGGCAAGCGATCTAAGCAGCGGGCGTATAAGAAAGAAAAAGAGATTATAGCACGTCAGTCGCGATTAGTCAAGGCATCCCTGAAAAAGTTTTGGAATGCCGAGCTGGGTTATTTTTACGACACGATTTCGCCGGATGGGCGACCCGACCCCCGGATTCGCCCGAATGCGGTTTTGGCGCTGTCGCTGCATCATTGCGGGTTCTTAAAGAAGCAGGGGCGTCAGGTTTTACAGGTGGCTCGCGCTCGGCTGCTGACGCCCTTTGGCCTGCGCAGCCTGGCGACCGATGACCCGGAGTATGTCGGCAGTTATGCCGGCGACCGGCAGCATCGCGACCGCACCTACCACCAGGGCACGGTTTGGAGTTGGCTGATTGGCCCTTTCATTCGGGCGTGGCAGCGCTTTTATCCCAGTGAGCCGGTGGGTTTTGACTGGCAGCCCCTGCAGGATCACTTCTACCGGCAAGGTTGCGTCGGTTCTGTTTCGGAAATTTTTGATGGCGACGAGCCCCATTTACCCCAGGGGGCGTTCGCTCAGGCTTGGTCAGTTGCGGAGCTCATCCGTCACTGGCCCAGATAGGGACTGGGGGCTGGGGGCTAAGGATTTTTTAGCCCCCACACATGCCTTGATTTTTTGTTTGTAAATGCCTTTTTAACCTGGGACTGTGAAAACCGGCGGTTAAAGCCGGAAGAGTCCATTCACAGTCACAATCCACAGTCCCACCCCATAGTTAAACAGGGACCATTTTTGGCCATCTTGTGAAAGCCAGGCGCTGTAAGGGTTTCGAGAATGGCTCAGGCTGGATTTGAACCAGCGACCGAGGGCTTATGAGTCCCTAGCTCTACCCCTGAGCTACTGAGCCGCGTTTTTCTCACGTTCATTAATCTAACACATCAAACCGGCTTTGGCAACCCCCCTGGAAAAAAAAATCAAAAAAAATAAAGGGAGCCAACTTGGCTCCCCGGGAACATCTGGCTCGTTAATCACGACAGGGGGAAACTACCGAGGCAGATAGGCAATGGGGTTGACGGCTCCCTGTCCGCGAGGGTGGACTTCAAAGTGCAAGTGCGGGCCGGTACTGAAGCCGGTGTTGCCCATTTCAGCGATTTGCTGGCCTTGCTCGACCTCTTGGCCTTTCCGCACCAGAAGCCTGTCGTTATGGGCGTAGAGCGTCGAACTCCCATCTTCATGGGTAATTTCAACCAGATTGCCATAACCCCCATCGTTCCACTGAGCGTAGGTGACAGTTCCGGGCGCTGCAGCTACGACCGGCGTGCCAACCGCTGCGGCAATATCAATTCCCCTGTGCATGCGTCCCCAGCGCCAGCCATAGCCTGAGGTGAACTCTCCCTGAGCCGGCCAGATATAGCCATTAAAGACAGCACCACCCTTGGGCAGGTAAGTGTCTGCGGGGGCTAAAGGAGGTAACTGCGGGGACACCATGCGGGGCTGAAGCGGCTGTTCGTAGGAATCCGGGCCGAGGGGTGCCGTGGCCACGACTTGCGGCTGCACCGGCAACTGGTCGGTTTTCGCTACGGCAGGGACAGCCACCGGGGCGGGAGCCGCTATTTCAGATGGAAGCGGCTCGACCGGCAACTGCTGCTGTTGCTGGCCGCTTTGTCGAAGCCAAGCTTCACTGTACCGTTCAGGACTGTACTCTGGATTGACTGGTGTGACTGGCGCAGACGGCTCGTTTACAGACGCTGCTACTGGCGGCTCGACCGGCGGAATTACCGGCACTGCCACCGGGGGAGCGACCGGCGTAATTCCCGGCACTGTTACTGGCGGGTTAACAGCCGGCAGAGGCACCGGCTGCGGGGCTTCAGTAATCGTGGCGCTAGCGGCGTCATTGGCATACGTGCTCGCTTGCTGCCGGCGATACTTCTCCCTGAGCTTTTCGATTTCAGCCCTCAAGCTGTCCAGATAGGGGTTATCTTGCCCTTGTGCTTGGGGGGCGGGCGACTGGGGAGGCTCCGGGGCAGCGATGCCTGATGGCGTGGGGTTTAGCTGCACCTGCGCCACCCGCTCGCTTTCATCTCTCCTTGGCGCGAGAATGGGAGAGTTGCCTGCGCTCTCTGGTGGCGATCCCCCTGGAACCAGCGGCAGGGAGGGAATGTCGGCAGGCATTGCCCGCTGCCTCAAGACAACATTCGGCACCGTCATTTCTGGAGGGCTTACAGGCGAGTAGGGCCTGGAAGCAGCCCTGGAATTGGGAATCAAGGCCTGAGGAATTTGCAGCGTTTGACCGACCTGGATGACGTTCGGATCGCTCAATTGATTGGCCTCGAGCAGGACCGCCGGTGAAACTCCATAGGTCTGGGCGATCGACACCAGCGTATCCCCCGGATTGACGCGGTAACGCTTGACTTTGGTTGCGCCTGTCCCCGCAGCCCCCTCTGGAGCGATGACCACCGCTTGAGACAGATCCGGCACCGCCACCCATTTTGGGGTTCGCGACGGCGTCAGCGGTTCCGGCGCTGCTGCCGCTTCCGGCTGGGGAATAACTTCTGGTGCTGCGGGCACACTCACCGAGGGGGTTGTGGCCTGCTCTGACGGCGAGATTGCCTGGGCTGGCGCTGCTGCCGCTTCCGGCTGGGGAACCGCTTCTGGTGCCTGTTTGAGCGCACTCACCGAGGGTGTTGGGCCTCGTTGCAGCGGCACGATAGCCGGGCTGGGGGCGGCAAGCTGTACCGCCCCTGGTATCACGCTTGGCACACCCACAGATGGGGTTGCTGCCGGTTGCAGCGGCTGGAACGCGCTCGCGGGGGCTGCTGCTGCTTGCTGTCCGGAGACTACCCCCGGAATCAGTGCCGGTACTGCCACTTCAGATGGGCGTGCTGCCGGTTGCAGCGGCACTATCACCGGGCTTGGCGTGGCCAAAGCTTCTGGTGCGGAGGCGAGCGCCTTTTTCTGCTCATCCCCAGCCGCTTTTGCTTGGGTAATCCCTTCTATTGGATTTGCCGCAGCTGATGGCTGCTCTGGCTCTGTACCGAGTGAATTTGCAGACTCCTCAGACCGCAACTCCGCCACACTGTCTCTCAAGCGGTTCGATGCTTGATTTTCTCCTTTGATGGCCACGTCTTTAGTGGCCTTGAACGCCTCTTTGACGCCACCTGCTGGCCCCTCCGTCACCCACTGCGGCAGGGCCGATGCCGATAATGCCTTTGTCGAAGCGGCTGTCTCCACACCTTGAGACTCCACCGGCCCTGCTGCTGGCTCAACTGCTTGTTTTTCTTGAACCCTGCTATTCTCTGCTGGAATATTCTGTTCTGGGTTATTTTGCCCAGCAGGAGCGGAACTGACACTGCTCTGTGGGGGCAGCGCCGTGGAATCTACCTCTTGGTTCGTTGACTGTGACGACAGCGAATTATCCTCTTGCACCCGCTGCTGTTCCACCGAGTCAGGCTTTGGCTGTGTGGCTTCTGCCGGTGCCGGTGCGACCTCAGCGACAGGCAACAGAGGTGCATTCTGGGAGGATGAGAGAGCCGTCGTCGCGGTGGGATCGGCTGTTATGGGTTCAACGGCCAGGGCTGCATCCCCTTGTTGCGGCAGAAACAGGCTTGACGCACCCATCGAAATGGCCAATCCTATCATGGCTGCTGAGGTGCATGCCCTGCGATTGCCTTCTGGAGATGTCTGTGTGAATAGTCCCAGCTTGCAGGCAGAATACTTTGCAAAGGTATCCTTGTCTGCTGCGTGGGAAGGAACAGACTTTACCTTCTGCGGAAATGCTCGTTTCAAGAAACGACCTCCTAACGACCAGCGCTTAACTGTCCTTGAGCGAACCTAGCTGTATAACCTGTCAATGATGTATATCACACCGTTAAGAGATTCTAATCACTGACGGTTAACTCACTTAGGCAAGATTACCCTGCTTTGAAAATTCTGACAAGCTTACATTCCCAATAACCCTGGGACAGGAAGTTTCTCAGGAGCGAGCCACTCCTCAGGCGCTAGGTAATTAGACACCCCCGCTTGTCTAGGGGTTTTTTGAGGACAGCACCCTTGCCACGGCAAAGCACCTGATTCGAGCGACAGATGAGAATTTACGCTTGTTTTTCCCAGAAAGACAACCGTACTATCCCGTAACCTGTCCCCGGGGCGACCGAGGGCCGACTCCCTGTCCTGAAGCGCTCAAACTGCCAGTTATTCTGACTTCCGCGCCGATTCGGGCGCTGCCACCCCGACTGTTTGTATGAAAATAATCTATACCTTCTATCCCCGCCACCCGCCACCTGTTCAATAGAAATTTCTTATACCCACTCCTGGCAAGCCCTTTTTAGGATAACTGGATGATTGTCAGGTAATGTTAACAGTGAACTCTCTGTGGGGGTGCTCTCAGTTGCCCGTGCGTCAAGCTATCCCAGCCTCCTTGTATATATCTGTGCGGACTGGTTTTAATGGCCATTAAGGGGAGTCCGAGCTGGCGAATCTTGTTATCGATTGCTGCTAGGCGTCCTGTTTCCCACTGCTGTAGCTGGCAAAACTGTGAAGCGATCTAACTCGCACCGGCACGAATACGCCTGAGGGGGGCGCGGCACGGAAGCGCTCCTATTCCATATCTCCGCACTGACGCCGCGCTTCAAATAGACCCACTGCCGCACTCACTGAAAGATTTAGGCTGCGGACACGAGGCTGCTTCATGGGTATATATACAGTTGCAGTACAATTTTCTAGGACTTCCTCTGGCAAGCCGGTTGTTTCACTGCCAAACAGCAGCCAGTCGTCTGGCTGGTATTGATATTTAAGATAGCTGCATGCTCCCCGAGTGCTGAAGCCGATCCAGCGCCCCCCACGCTGCCGGTGGGTAGCTCGGAACGCTTCTAGAGAGGGGTGGTAGTGCAGGTTGACGTATGGCCAGTAGTCCAGACCGGCTCGCTTGAGGTAGCGGTCCCTAATTTCAAAGCCCATCGGCCCCACTAAATGCAGCTCCGTGCCGGTAGCGGCGCAAGTTCGGGCAATATTGCCCGTATTTGGCGGAATTTGGGGGTAAATCAGCACAACTTGAGGCATGATGACCTAATTATCTCTCTCTTCCGCCAGAAATGTCATCAAAACCCGCCCTCCGGGCGGCAAAAATCTGCCCAAAGAGAGAGGTAATATATTGATTTTTCTAATATGAGGTGGCGGGAAACGACTGATTAGATATTCTAATTGTCGATTCTGGCTTGTGGCTCAGGCCACCAACAGCTGGCATAGCTTATCTTCTAGCTCCCGCTCCTGCTCAGCCAGGACTTGAATGGCCTGGACGATCGCGCTCCTGCAGTCTAGCCCGCCGGAGTGCAGTTTTAACCACTGCTGGGCTGTGTTGCCTTCCCGGAGGATTTTCTTGAGCGGTGAGAGGAAGCAGCTGAAGCCT
>CAZJNL010000287.1:0-6480 GCA_964546515.1 uncultured Oscillatoria sp. | reverse complement strand
CACGCCACGCCCGACGCCACGCCCGAGGTGACGCCCAACCCCACGCCCGACGCCACGCCCCACGCCACGCCCAACCCGACGCCCAACCCCACACCCAACGCCACGCCCCTCCAATCAACAGGAACGCCTATCTGCTGAAGAACTGCATCCACAGCTAGGGGTGTCACAACTGTCAAAACCAACCCAAGCAGCAGCAAGTTACGCTCGATGGGATTCTGTCGCAGCAACTCCCATCCCTTTCGCAAATTCATTTCCTTTTCAGGAATATACCCACCCCCGAAGGTGTCCACATACCACCGCAAAGCTTGGGGAAAGAAAAACACCCAGTACAGCACCCGCAGGTAATCCAGCGGATTCCACAAGAAGAGGCGGCGCTTTAGCTTGGGAGCCAAGTCTAAGCGGGGAACAGGATTCTGGTTTTCGCTCATTGCAGTTTTTCTATGTAACCGGCATAAATTGTATACCAAAGCGGCACCCGTCACCGGAGATCACCGGCACTTTCGATCTCCCGGGGCGGGGCGGTCTCCGTGGGTGCCACCGGCACTACAAAACCGGAGAAAGAGCGCGTACTTCATTCAACTGAAAACCGCTCTAGCTCTGGGACAGGCAAGATGCCTGGACTACAAGAGATGGGGAAAGCAAAAATGAGATAAGCCTGCGGTGTATTCTTCCTAACGGTTGATTTTCCCTTATTCCCTTCCTCCACCTGAGAACAAGAAAAAAACGGACGTAGCACAGGTGTCTCGCCTGTGCTTTATTCCCTTCCTCCACCTGAGAACGAAAATGAAGGGTTACATTCCCTCAAAAATCCACCGTCAGCGGCGCACGCGGGAACGGAATCACATCCCGAATATTCCCCATGCCGGTCATAAATTGCACCAGTCGCTCAAACCCCAACCCAAAACCGGCATGCGGCACCGTACCGTACCGGCGCAAATCCATATACCACCAATAATTCTCAATGTCAAGCCCCTGCGCCTTAATCCGCCGCTCCAGCACATCCAGCCGTTCCTCCCGCTGCGAACCCCCAACAATCTCCCCAATCTTGGGAGCCAAAATATCCATCGCCGCCACAGTCTTCTCGTCCTCGTTCAACCGCATGTAGAACGCCTTAATCCCCACCGGATAATCCGTCACAATCGTCGGCTTCTTGAACAGATCCTCCGCCAGATAGCGCTCGTGTTCCGACTGCAAATCCAGCCCCCAGCTCACCGGATACTCAAACTTCTTATCCGCCGCCTCCAGCAGCCGGATTGCCTCCGTATACGTCACCCGCTCGAACTGGCTGTTAATAATATTGTCAGCCGTCGCCAGCACCGAATTGTCAATCCGCTGGTTGAAAAACTCCATATCTTCCGAGCAGCTTTCCAGCACATGTTTGAAGATATACTTCAAAAACGCCTCCGCCAAATCCATATCCCCTTGCAAGTCGCAGAAAGCCATTTCTGGCTCCACCATCCAAAACTCTGCTAAGTGCCGGGATGTGTTGGAATTCTCCGCCCGGAAAGTAGGGCCAAATGTGTAAACATTGCCAAACGCCATCGCCATCACCTCAGCTTCTAACTGTCCGCTGACAGTCAGGAATGCCGGTTTGCCGAAAAAGTCCTTGCTGTAATCGACAGCTTGTTTATCTGTGCGGGGTACGTCCTTCAAATCCAGACTCGTCACCGCAAACATCTCACCGGCACCTTCGCAGTCGCTGGCGGTGATCACCGGCGTGTGAATCCACATGAAACCCCGCTCTTGGAAAAACTTGTGAATCGCCCAAGCGCAGGCGTTGCGAACTCGGAACACCGCCCCAAAAGTATTCGTGCGCGAGCGCAAGTGGCCAATTGTCCGCAGAAACTCAAACGAGTGGCGCTTCTTCTGCAGCGGGTACGTCTCCGGATCTGCTTGTCCGTAAACCTTCACCTGCGACGCCTTCAGCTCAATCCGCTGTCCTTTTGCCGGCGAGATCACCAGCACACCGGCAACTTCCAGCGATGCGCCGGTGTTCAGCTGCTTGAGCACCTGCTCCCAATCCGGCAAATCCGGATTCAGCACCACTTGCAGGTTGGCCATCGATGAGCCATCATTGAGCTCCACAAAGGCAAACTCCTTCAATTCCCGTTTCGTGCGCACCCACCCCTGAACCGTCACCGCCTCGTCAGGTTGGCCATTTCGCAAAATTTCCGCAATCCGTCGCGTCGCCATGTTGTTTTATCGTTTACAGCTATCACCTAAATCGTAATATCTCACAGCTGACATCCTGGGATCGTTACCTCTGTTGGGCGCACGGCATTCGCGGGATGAACCCCTCACCCCTATTCCGATTGCGGGGTAGAAGTAGGGTGCGTTCCCCCCGGGAACGCACCCCACAACAATTCCTTACTCCCCCTCCCCGTTGACCGGTGCTGTTGGCGCTCTCGATGAAGGGTTACACCCCACATGGGCTCCCGCCGCACGCCTCTCATATCATATCCGGTCAATTGCCCGCATTAATTTTTCTATCCCTCTTCCTCTGTCTTCTCTTCCTTCGGGCGCGTACTTGGCGTCAATGCGGTTCATTATTAACGCTTAATTCCGCGAAAGCGGAACGCACCCCACAGCTAACCGACACAAGATTTCAATATCCAGCCTATCGCAATGCCGATCCCCCCAAAGCGAACAGCCTGCCAAAATGGCTCCTTGAAGCTGCCCCAGTTGACAAGACTGCTTTCCAGGTTAAGTTCTATGGATTCCAGCTCTTGCTGAAGGAGCCGCAACTCTTCTCGAAGTTGCGGGTATCGCGTGTGGCGGAGTTCTTTTTTAACTTGCTCTTGGCGCTGCTGGAGTTCGGGAAGCCGGTGCCTGTGGCGCTGAATTTCGGCGTAGCGCTCTTTCAGCTGTTGCAGGGAGCGCTCCACTTCTGCAAGCGATCGCTCAAATTCCTCTCCCGCATCAGCGGTTGATTGCCGGTCGGGATTTCTGCTCCCAGACTGGCTGGTGTTGGCATCGCCAGGGGGCGGTTCTGAAGACGAGTTCATATCAGCACTGTAGAGTATAATTAAAAGTCAATCCCTGATGCAACTATATGCCTAACCCCACCCCAAGTCACGCCACCTGCTCCCCCGGCTTAGAGAGCCAAAGCACCCGCAGCTTGCTAGAATTCAGCACCCTAGAATTAGCGCAAGCCCTGGCAGAGCGGCTAGCCATCACCGAAAAAGATTGGCACCGATTAAAGTCTAACCGGCTCTCGCGAGCCGGAGAGCAAGCAGTTGCGGCTCTGGTGTTTCTCCTGAAAGAAAACCCAGAGGAAGCGCTCCCCAGACTCCAGCAAGCAGTTGGCTGGCTAGATCGCTCGCTCTCCGCACCTCCTTGCCCGACTCACGGGCACGGGCGGGAGCGCTAAAGACGATATTGTAATTGGCTTTTGGTTCCTCCCGTCGCTTCCCCCGAACAGCGGGGAAACGGCAGGGGGATCGCCAATCTAAAATCTCAAATCTAAAAGCTAAAATCAGTTCTGGCTGTTTAACAAAGAAGAGGTAGCCTCGACCGACTGCTTATATTTTTGCTGAGTCTTAGCTCTGTGCCCTGTTTGTTCCAGTGCACTCGATCGAAAATTTGGTAAAGGATATACAAGCCACGCCCACACTCTCCATCATCGCAGGGGAGTTGCTCGCTGCAGTCATAGTTGGAGCTGCGCGGTGGGGTAAAGCCGGAACCCTGGTCTGAGATCGCCCACCAGTATTTATCCCCGATCGCAGAGAAACGAACGACTACAGTTTTGCTGGGATCGAGCTTGTTTCCATGCTTAGCAGCGTTCACTAGCGCTTCCTGGAGTCCTAGCCGGAGTTCCGCCCGCCACTGAGGGGGAATCTCTGCCAGCAGCAGATCCAGAATCGGGCACAGGTAAAGAGTAGAAGCAAAGCTAATAGTTCCCAAGGTACGTTCCTGGGGACGAAGAGATATGGCAATCACTGGAAAAACCCCGCAGCTTTAACGTGGATAGACTTAAGTTTGCTGTGCAATGCCCCTGAAGATAACTGAGTGGTCACGTTGCACTCTTGCCTTGAGTCAGTCAACAACTCGTTGCGCTCACCAGGGATCGCAATCTCTGTTTCGATATTTACAATTCACATCCACAAAATTTTCAGTGTGCCGGTGAGGCGGTCTGTTACTGGCATCTAGCTGGCAGCCACTAGAAAGGTCAAGCCTTCTGGCTAGCACCGCCGCTCTGAGTTGTTAGCTGAATTCAACGCTTTGGTCTTGGCTCGCTCTCATCAGTAGGCTTGCTTTTTGTCACGGTACTTTCAGTCGCCAGATAAACCAGTCAGCCTTCCCGGCGGGCGCGAGCGCCCTACCTGCAGCACTTTGGGCGCGCTCCGCAGCGCAGGCGCAAAGCGCCGCCGAGTGCCCATCAAAAGGATTGCCCGTTTCGAGATGCCGCAAAGCCGACTGCCAAAGCAACAGCTGCAACACTTCCTTTGCGGGAGTTATATCACCTCCGGGCGCATCGATTTTGTATCTATAAATCTCTTGTAGGGGCGGGTTTAGCCGAGATATCTGCGGTAGGCAAAGATTCTTAATTAACCCGCCCATCGCATACAACAGCGATGGCAGCTGACATGATATAATTGGTCTTCGCACTGGTGCCGAAAGCTTGCGGGACTCTTCCCGATACTTTCCGCACGAATGCTTTGCCCTGACTGCCGGTGGGAGGTTATCCAGGCTTTTAGGGCTGGGAACACCGGCTGCCCTAAGGGAAGCCGCCCTACCCCAGGGGAAGGCTTTGCGCCAAAAGGCGTCTGTAACTCCATATGCCGGTTTCATGCTGAACAACAGTAGCTTCAAGCTGGCCTCGCACTTAAAGGTGTCATAATCTTGACAAACTAGCCCTTGATGGGCTAAAACTGTTTGACTTTGGGCGAACGAAGTGAGGGTTGATTGACAAGCCCCCCCGTCTGCCCTTAGGCGTGCAGCGCTAGATAGGTGACAGCATGGTTGTGACCTAAATCACTAACTACCTACCTCTTTCATTGTACAGAAATGCTCTGAAAAATCTAGATGCCAAGTTCCTAAAATTGGTAAAAATCTGTTGCGGAGAATTTTAAAAGCCTAAGATCCGTTTTATTAGTCTTTATTCTAGTTCCGGGTGGGGGTTGCGCCACAGGTCGCCCCACGGACAAACAGTTGAATTAATGCCTGTTTATAGGTGATGCCGCCTTAGCCGCCCTGTGCTGAGGCCGTCAATTTTATAAAAAGTAATTAAGCGGATTATATATAACGTGCCGGCGTGTCAGTTGGATGGGGTACTGGGATGGGCAGCGCGTTGCAGCAGCAGATCGGCACTGGCAGCCCACTGGGAGTTGCCCTGAGCGGTGTAGAGGTCTCTAGCATATTTCAGGACTTGTTGAGCCTCACTGAAGCGACCTTGGCGCAAAAACACGATCCCAGCCCCGTAGTAGGCATTGGCGTAGTTGGGATTAGCCTCCGAGGCGCGGCGGAAGGATTTGAGAGCGTCTTCCAGGTTTCCCTCTCTCAAGAGGATGGAACCCAGATTGTAGTGGGCTTCCGGGTAATTCGGGGTGATTTGAATCGCTTTGCGCAAGGCGTCTTTGGCTTTGTCGAGTTTGCCCTGCTGCAGGTAGGCTAGCCCCAGATGGTAAGCCGGCTCTGGCGCTCTGGGGCTGTACTCCATCGCCAGCTTGTAAGAGGCGATCGCTTCCTCTAGCGATCCCTGCAGCGCCAGCACCAGACCGAGATTGTAATGAGCCAAACCCATCTGGGGATCGAGTTCTGTCGCCCGCTGCAAGTAATCCCTAGCCTGCGCTAGGTTGTTCCCCTCCAGCAGCGCCGCCCCTAAATTCGCGTATGCCAGGGCGAAGCGGGGATCGGCTTGCGTCGCCTGATAAAACGCATCAGCAGCAGCTTGCAATTGCCCCTGCTGCCGCAGCGCCAGCCCTAAGTTATAATGAGCCGGTGCCAGCCCCGGGTTGAGCTGGGTGGCTTGCCGGAAGGCTTCTGTCGCCTCTGCTATTTTCCCCCGCACCACCAACTGCAGCCCCTGAGTCAGCAAATCCTCTGCTGTCGGGCCACTCGACTGCGATCGGGCCACGGGCGGCACCGGCATCCAGGCAGCCGGCACCCCGCCACACAGCAGCATCACCGCCAGCGGCACCGCTTGCAGCAAGCTCTTGAGTCCCTTCCTCTGCCAGTGTTTCACTTGTAATTCCATCCTCCCTCCTCTCATCCGCCCCGGGCGCGACTGCCTTCTATTAATTTTTTTTAACTCTTCTTTGCAGAAATGTTAAGACTGCCGGCCTTTTCCCCAAGGCGGGACTGCCAGCAAACCCCCCTGGCTGAGAGGTTTATTACAAATCTTAGCAAGAGTTTGCAATAATTTATTTTTCTTAATATTTGGGGGGGATTAAGGTTAAAATAAACTGCAATTTTGATTTCAGTGACGTAAGAATGAGGTAATCTCAAAAACATAGAGCAATAGTAAAGCTCCCACCAGTA
>CAZJNL010000286.1:0-6482 GCA_964546515.1 uncultured Oscillatoria sp. | reverse complement strand
TCAGCGATTGCCCCTCCAAACCGTAATCGGTCAGCCACTGATTGCTGTGAGCGAGATAGCGCATCTCCGTATCAAACATCGCCATCGCCACCGGCGCATTGGCAATAATTTGCCGCAATTGCCGCCGCTCTTGCTCCAGAGCAACTTCAATCCGCTTCCGGTCCGTAATGTCGTTGAGGGTGCCAGAAGTGCCCAGCAGCGTCCCGTCCGCAGCTAAAATTAATCGCTTCTGAGCCTCTATCCAGCGGTAGCCGCCATCTTTAGTCCGGTATCGAACCTCGTGGCGCGTGTAATCTTGTTCCCCGGAAAGCAGAGTTTGCCAATTTTCCAAACATGCCGCACGGTCATCGGGGTGAACGAAGTCTAAAAAGTTCTCACCGAGGCTCTCTTCAATCGTGAAGCCGGTAATTTCTGTCCAGGCGGGGTTGAGAAATGTCCAGCAGCCCCCCTCGTCCCTTTGGAAAATGACTTCTTTTAAGCTGTCAACAAGAGAGCGATACTTGTTCTCGCTCTCTTGTAGAGACGCGATTAATCGCGTCTCTAGAGCTTCGGCTTGCTTGCGCTCCGTGATGTCGCGCTGAACCGTAGCGTAGCACATCGGTTCCCCGGTTTGCGGGTGCCTCACGACAAATATACTCATCTGCATGTCGATAAGGCAGCCGGTTTGAAAGTGGCGCAGGGGAATTTCTCCCTCCCAGTGACCGCTTCGCACCACTGTCGGCATAACAACATCCAGGAATTGCTCCCAAGCGTCTGGAGCGTAGTAGTCCGAAATGTTCTTGGACAGAGTTTCTGACAAGCTAGACAGCCCCACCAGTTTCCGCCCCGCTTCATTCAGATACAGGGTTTTTCCTGACAGCGTTGTCATCCCAATGAAGTCGCTGCTGTTCTCGACCAGGGAAACAAATTTTTGCTGCTCCTCCTCCGCCCGCTTGCGAGCCGTGATATCGCGAAAATTCCACACCCTGCCGAAAATGTTTTCTCCCCGGCGTTGCGGCTGGGAGTAGCACTCAAAAACCCGACCGTCCTTGAATTCTAACAGGTCGTAACTGTCGGCATCAAGCCGGTTATACAGTTCTTTTACCTTTTTTAGGAAGCCTTGCGGGTCTTTCAGTTGCTTGAAGGCAAACGCCAGCGATCTGGACTGCTCCCGTGAGGCTGCAATCTCCTCAGGAAGCCGCCACATTTCTAGAAACTTGCGATTGAACGTGTTAATTTTTCCCAGGCTGTCAACTGCCAGAATCCCGTCTGCAGTGGAGTCAAAAGTTGCCTGCAGCAGCGCCAGCGATTTTTGCAGCTCTGACTCCGCCTGCTTGCGATCCCGCGCCTCCATTGCTAAAGAAGTCATGTACGCCAAATAACTGGCGAAGTTCTCCTCTTCCAGCCCCCAGCGTCGGGCAGGGCCCGCATGCTCGTGACAGATGACCCCCACAGTCCGCCCGCCCAAACGTACCGGCACATCCAGTATGGATGTAATTCCCAGCGGTGTGAGATAGCTGGCTGACAACTCCCGAGTCCGGGGATCGGTATGGGCGTTATCAGCGGCGATAATGCCGCCATTGAGCAGCGCTTGGAAATAGGCGGGACACTCAGCGGCTGTCAGTTCAAAGCCTTGCAAATGCTGGCGCGTGTTCTGTTCGTACAGGTCAGCGCAGTGGAGCTTGCAGCCATCGTCGCTGTAAAACCACACGCTCACCCGCTCTACGCCCAGGGTATTGACCGCGATCTGGGTAATGTCCCCCAAGGCGGCGCTGAAATCGCCGGTGTACAATGGCTTGCTCTTTGCCAGCGCCATCAGTCCCGCCTGCTGTCTTCTCAGCCTCCTTTCGCTTTGCTGCAGCGCTTCTTCTGTGCGTTTGCGCTCTGTGATGTCTTGGAACTGGGAGACAAAATAAAGCAGTCTGCCGTCAGAGTCCTGCACTCGCGAGACATTCACCAACACCCACACCTGACGCCCTTTCTTGTGGGTGTACCGCTTTTCTACCTGGTAGGTGCTAATCTCACCGGCCAGCGCTTGGCGCAGACAGTGAAGATCGACATCTATATCTTCTGGATGGGTGATGTCCTGGAAGGTCATTGCCAGCAACTCTGACTCTGAATAGCCCAGGAGCTCGCACAAGGAACGATTCACCTGCAACCAGCGACCGTCAGTTCCCACCAGAGCCATGCCAATCGCCGAATACTCAAAGGCGCTTCTGAACCTTTCCTGGCTTTCCCGCAGCGCCTGGGAAGCCTGTACCCGCTCGGTAATGTCAAAAAGGGTGGAGCGGCTCATCAGGTAATTCCCATCCGCATCTTTGACCGCCGTTGCGCTCAGGAGTGCCGGCAGAATCGTGCCATCCTTGCGCACCAGCTGGAACTCCACATCGCTCACCCAGCCTCGCTCTTTGAAGCGGGGAAAGTTTTCCTCAAAGGTTGGCAAACTCTCAGCGGTCAGCAGGTCGGAAAACTTTATCTTCCCAATCAGTTCATCTCTGGTATACCCCAACCAATTGATTTCGGTATCGTTGATGCGTATGAATGTACCGCTCTCGTCGAGGGAGTGATACCCGCAGGGGGCGTTGTTATACAAGTCTTGCAGTTCGGAAGCGTACCTTTGCAGCTCTAAATCCGCCCGCTTGCCCTCGGCGATTTCCTCCTGCAGTAATTGGTTAATTTTTACTAACTCGGCGGTGCGCTCCTGAACTCGGATTTCTAACTCGTCGCGAGAAGACTGCAGAGACTCTTGCGCCCATTTGCGTTCCAGTTCTGCTGCCGCCCGCGCCGCAAATACAGTTACGAGGGATTCGCTGAGCCGGTCTTTTAAGAGCGGCTTGTCATCCAGCACGCACAGGAGGCCAATTACCTTTTGCGATGAGTCAAATAGCGGCACTCCCAGGTAACTCACCGCACCCATATCCCTTAGCAGCGGGTCTTCCGGGAATAGTTCCTGCAAGCTATCCGGGTAAAAACATAGTTTCCTTTGCTGCATGGCGACCTCACAGGGAGTCCCTGCTAGGCTGTAGGAGCAGTTTTCCCCCAGACTGTCACCCGCCCACAAGGCCAAAGTCTGCAACTTTTCAGGCGGGTTGCCGGCAACTAAAAAGGAGACCAGGGCGTAGCGGACGCCCAGCGCTGTTGCCAGATGGCGGACAAGCGCCGGAAAGAATTCTTCTCCCGTAACTGAGGCTGTCCCCGCTACAATATTTTGCAGGGCCGCAGTCGCGAGCAGGCGTTCAGTAATTTCAGCCTGTAGCGCTGCGTTGGCTGCTGCCAGTTCTGCAGTGCGGGAGCGCACCAGGATTTCTAAGTTGTCGCGGGCAAAGCGCAACTCCTCCTCTGTCTGCTTCCGCGCCCTGATTTCTTGCTGGAGCTGTTCGTTCGTCTCTATCAGAGAGGCAGTCTGCTCGCTCACTAGGTCTTCGAGCTGGTTCTGGTACTGGTGCAGCAAGACATCTGCCTGCTTGCGCAAGGATATGTCGGTGATTAACCCGTCGATGCGTGTCTCAATCTCTCTGTTATCCCCAATCAGCCAGCCCCGGTGATTCACCCACCGCACCTCACCGTCGGGGCGGACAATCCGGTACTCTGTTTCTGCGCTGCCGGTTTCCAAAATTCTTCGGATAAAGTGGGCAATGCCAGCTCTGTCGGAGGGGTGAATGACTTCTTGCCACAGGTGCCGGCTTTCGTGGAATTCCACCACTGAACGACCGTAAAGCGTTTCTGTGGCTGGGTTTAGGTAAAATACCTCAAAGGTACTGGCTGAAATCGACCACAATACGTCTTGCAACGAGTCCATCAGGCTGCTCAGTCGCGCTTCGCTCTCCTGCAAGGCGGCTTCGGTTTGCCGGCGCTCCGCAATCTCACTCTCTAACCGCTGGATTGTCTGCTTTAATTCGGCGGTTCGCTCCCCGACTCTTTGCGCTAGCGCCGCATTCATCTTGGCCACTGCTGCCTCTGTCCGCTTGCGCTCGGTAATATCCCGACCGATATAAACAAAATTTTCTACCCCCTCTGCCTGACTCTGAATGGCGGAGCGAGAAAAGGCAACGGTAATTTCTTCTCCTGTTTTGCTCAGACAAACGACTTCCAAAGACTGCGGCGTGTTCGCTTCTGATGGCTGGGGGTAGAACAGTCGCTCGCCCGCAAGAATCAGGGAAATGTGATGGCCAATTAATTCGGCTTCGCTATACCCAAATAAATCAAGTGCCGCTCGATTCACGGTTTTTATTTTCCCGGAACCTGCTGTGACTATCAAGGCGTCCGCCATTGAGGCAATAATCCGCTCAATATAATTCTTTGAAGTCGCTAAGGCGCTCAATAACAGATGGGCTTCATTGGCTATCTGCACTAAGCTTTGCTTCAAGACCATCTTTTCAGTTACATCTTCAAACCAGACAACCAACTCGGGGTCAAGCGTCTCTTCATCTCGGCAGTCTGTGACCAATAAATCAATATATAAAGTCCCGCTATTCTCCGCACACCTGCCAATACCTTTTAACTCGAAACTCGCCTGCTGCCCCCGAATAATTTCTCTTAATATATCTTCAACTCCTATCAGTTCAGGAAAGCCGGCTCGCACATCAAAGCCGGCCCTCACCTCCTCAGGCCGGTCGGCAAACCGCTGCACGCCAAAGGACATCTCTTGGATCAGCAAGTCCTGATTCACCGTCAGGTATTCCCTGCGGGTTGGCGCTAAGAGTTTCTTTAACAGTGGATTCATAAACTTCTCCTTTGTCCTCCGTCCCTCGCTAAGTGCCTCACCGGTCATCTGTCCCCGGTCATCGATCCCCGGTCATCGGTCAAATTCCATCAGGCCATCCCGGTGATCCCGTCCCGGTAATCCCGTCCCGGCACCGTCACCGCCACCGACCACAATTGATATTATGTCGCTTCTACCATTTTTTTCGCTAATTTTTGAAACATTTCGTCAACATCTTTGCCGGTCTTGGCCGAAGTTGTATAAATGGCTATCACTCGCTGTTTCTCTGTAAACTGAACAGACTGCGCCAGTTTGGCTAGTTTTTCCTCATCCACGAGGTCAGCTTTGTTCAAGGCGACGATCAGTACCGCTTTGGGATTGACCGATAAAACCAGCTGTATCCGCTCTCCCAGATTCTCCACCGTTTCTTGGCGCGTCAGATCGGCCACGATTATTGCGCCGCTCGCTCCCTGGAGGTACGAGGGCGCAATCGCCTTAAATTTGGTGTGGCCTTCTAAATCCCAAATTAACAACTGTACATTCTTCTTGGCCGGCTGTTCTGCCTGTTCCAATTCAACGTTCTTGCGCGAAATCTTCACGCCCACGGTAGACAGATACTGGTCGCTGAACTGGCGGTCCACAAATCGGCGAATTAGGCTGGTTTTCCCCACCCCAAAGTCGCCTACAAGGCACATTTTTTTAGATAGAGTTGACATTATTTTATTTTTGCCCCCTAGTCGAGCACTTCAAATCGCACGCATCTACTTAACAGTAGTGGCTGACTGGACTCCACATCTGCGGGAGCGTTTGCGCTCCCGGCTACTTGCAGCCGCCGAGCATCTATCCCTTGCCTGACGAGGGCGTCTCGCACCTCGCTCGCCCGGGCCAGTGCCAGCTCCTGATTTTGGGCCGGGGTGCCGGTGGGATCGCTGTGCCCTACTATCCTAAGAGATTTCTGGGGATATCGATTCAGAAACTCCTTTATCTTGACAATTGTCTCCAGATATGCTGGGTTCAAGGTGGCCGAGCCTGGATCGAAGTAAATCCGGCTGGCGATCGCGAGCGGATTGATTTCTACAGCACTGACAACAGACTGAACCCCTGGAATTTGCTTGAGCGCAGCGGTGATTTTCTGGGCATCCAACCGCCGGGGCACCGTTCCGCCCACCGTTACAGTACGTTCATCCAGCTGCGTTGAAATCGAAACGCCCTCCATTTTATTCAAAACTGCTGTCAGCCGTTTGACCTCACCGGCGACCTGCACGGTATCGGGAGGCACGGAGACAGTTATTATTTTATTATCCAACTTCAGAGCCGGTGCGGCTGCCAATGCAATTTTTTCAGCTTTCGAGCGCAGCTCCTGATTGGGCAACTTTCCAGCCAGCTTCAAAGTTCCTCCCTCTGCGCCCACACTCAGCCGGTAAACCGCTAACTCCGGAGCTTCGGCTAAGGCTGTAGCAGCTCTCTGCGTAATGCGCCGGTCAATCCCGCTGCGATATTGAGCAATCCCCCAAGGCACGAGAATTAAGCCCAGTATCCCCAAGCCAATACCCAGGAGCGCGGTAGGAGTTTTTGCCTTTTTTTCCGTTGCTAAGGTTTCCATTAACGCTTCTAGAAGCCTCTGAACTCCCTCTGGTACAGTATCGGGGTCGCCATCAAACGCTTCGATGGGTTTGCCGTACTTGAGGATAATCGCGCTCAGCGTGTCCCGCAGCTTCCCGATGAACGGCTTGGGCGGCTCTCCTTTAATCACCACCGCTAAATAGCAGTATCCCGCCACCTCCAAGACGATTTTGGAACC
>CAZJNL010000285.1:0-6483 GCA_964546515.1 uncultured Oscillatoria sp. | reverse complement strand
GGTGGACTTCACCAGCAGCCCACTCATCGCAATGCAGTCCGCCTTGTGCTTTTCGTAAGCCTCGATGATATTCTCCACCGGCTGCTTAATTCCCAAGTTTATCACGCGGTAGCCGTTATTGCTCAGGATGATATCCACGAGGTTCTTCCCGATATCGTGCACATCCCCCTTAACGGTGGCGATCACAAAAGTCCCCTTGGCATTATCGCCGGCTTCCGACTTTTCCATGAACTGCTCCAGGTACGCCACGGCGGCTTTCATCGTCTCAGCTGATTGTAGCACAAAAGGCAGCTGCATTTGCCCTGAACCGAAAAGTTCCCCCACCACTTTCATGCCATCCAGCAGGAAGGTGTTGATAATCTCCAGAGGGGGATATTTTTCCAGGGCTTTGGCGAGTTGCGCCTCCAACCCGATGCGCTCGCCGTCGATGATGTGGCGCTTGAGGCGCTCCTCCACCGGCAAGCTTTCATCCTGAGTGCGATCGCGCTTTGCCGTTTTCCCCTGAAACAGCTTTGTCAGTTCCGCCAAAGGGTCATAAACGCAGACATCCCCCTCAAATTTGCGCTCGTCATAAATCAGCTGCCGGCAGATTTCCTGATGTGCGGGGTCAATCTTTGCTAGGGGCAAAATCTTGCTGGCGCTGACAATTGCCGCATCCATCCCCACTTGCATCGCCTCGTGCAGGAACATGGAATTGAGCACTTGTCGCGCTACGGGGTTCAAGCCAAACGAGATGTTAGAAACGCCGAGGAGAATGTGACACCCTGGGAGTTCTTGCCGGATGCGGCGAATGGACTCAATGGTGGCTTTGCCATTGGCGCGGTCTTCTTCGATGCCGGTGGAAATTGGCAAAGCGAGGGTGTCAAAAAATATCTCGTAGGCGGGGATGCCGTATTCGATCGCGGCGCGATAAGCTCGCTGGGCGATCGCAAACTTCTTCTCAGCTGTCCGCGCCATCCCCTCTTCGTCAATGGTGCCCACCACCACACCTGATCCGTATTTTTTCGCCAGTTCCAGCACTTTGAAAAAGCGCGGCTCCCCGTCTTCAAAGTTGGTGGAATTGAGCAGGCATTTGCCACCGGCAACCTTCAAACCTGCTTCCATTTTCTCCCACTCTGTTGAGTCCAGCATCAGAGGAAGCGTGGCATTTGTAACCAGTCGCGACACCAGTTCCCGCATGTCGCGCACGCCGTCGCGCCCGACATAATCGACGTTGACATCGAGGACATGTGCGCCTTCCCGCACCTGTTCCCGCGCCATCGACACCAATCCGTCCCAATCTTCGGCATTGAGCAAATCCCGGCACTTTTTGGAACCGCTGGCGTTGAGGCGCTCGCCGACAATTAAAAAGGAGTTATCTTGCTCGTAGGGCTGGGTGCTGTAAATCGACGCCGCCGCCGGGATATACTGCAAAGCCTCGCGTGAGGGGCGCTCCGCCCAAACCCGCACAGGACGGGGTTTCGGGTGCAGGGTTTTGGAAATTTCCGCCAGCTGCTCGATGTGTGCCGGTCGGGTTCCGCAACACCCGCCAATGACTTGCACGCCCAAGTCTTCCACGAAGTGCATCAGGGACATGCGCAGTTCCATCGGGGTGAGCCGGTAGTGAGCTTGTCCGCCGACATTTTCGGGCAAACCGGCATTGGGGATGCAGGACACTACGAACGGCGAGTGCTGGCAGAGGTAGCGGATGTGCTCGGACATGCGATCGGGGCCGGTGGCGCAGTTCAGCCCTAAGATATCGATGGGGTAGGGTTCGAGAATGGCCACTACGGCGCTGATATCGGAACCGACGAGCATGGTGCCGGTGGTTTCCATCGTTACGGACACCATTATTGGAATGCGACTGCCTTTTTGCTGGAATACTTCTTCAATGGCATTGAGCGCCGCCTTGATTTGCAGCACGTCCTGGCAAGTTTCGACGATAAACAAATCTGCGCCGCCGTCGTAGAGTCCCGACGCCTGTTCGGCAAAAGCGGTCTTCAGGGTGTCATAGTCAATATGTCCCAGGGTGGGCAGTTTGGTGCCTGGGCCCATCGAGCCGGCGACAAACCGGGGCTTTTCTGGGGTGGAGTATTCGGCAGCGATGCGCTTGGCGAGGGAAGCGGCGGTTTTGTTCAAGTCATAGGCTTTGTCGGCGAGGTTGTACTCCGCGAGGACAATGGAAGTAGCGCCGAAGGTGTCGGTTTCGATGACGTCCGCACCGGCTTCAAAGAAGCCCCGGTGGACTTTTTCTACGGCTTCTGGTTTGGTGTGCACCAGATACTCGTTGCAGCCTTCGTATTCTTTACCACCAAAGTCTTCTGCTGTCAAGTTTTGGGTTTGCAGGTTTGTGCCCATCGCCCCATCGAAAACGATGACGGGGCGATCTGGGCTGTGGAGGCGTTCGAGGAAGGGGCTTTTCATTGGGGAACTCGATACGAAAAAGAGTCTTGATTTACAATTTAATCTATTCTATAATATTATGAAACGACAGGAGCGATGCAATGGCACCTGTAATGGCTGAAGGATACCTAACTCATGAGGATAGCCCGATTGTGCGCGGCGGATGAGGCGCGAGATAGCAAGCCATCTCGGGCGAGCCTCCCAGAAAGTTTGCCAGCATGCTTCGGACTGGGGCTTCAGGCTTGGCGTGAAGAGAAAAAAATGAGGGATGCAGGATATGGAACCGCTGAGGAATCAAGAGTGTGCCGGTGAGGGCAAGGGATTTATCCGCTTAACAAGTGATGAAGTTCGGGAGAACTTGGTTGATATAATGAGAAGGGTGATGGTTGAAGGCGAGCGCATCCTCTTGCAGGAAGCCGGGGAAGAATTCGCCGCCATTATCCCCGTTGGTGAGTTTGAGAGGCTAGATGATATCATGGTTGAACTCAAACCCTCACAGTACCTGCCCGAGGAGGAGGAATATTACGAAGACGAGATGGTAATTCACTGCGTAGATGCTGATGAAGTTCAAGAGTATTTTGCTGAGATACTGGAAGAAGTGAGGATTGAGGGGGAACTTTTTGGGTTGCTCCCACCTGAGAATTTAGGAGGGAGAGAGGTAGATATATTTGTGCCAGTGGCTCTCCTCATGTCCCCAGATAGATTCTGGGTGCCTGAATATATAATAGCAGAAAAAAGAGATATGGATGAGCGATGCGGTTAGATGACTGTTTCGACTTCTTGCATTTGGGAGCGCTCATCTAGTTCTGTGACACCGGCTATTAATTTCCAGCAGGGGTCATCCCCTTCCCAGTTAGGAGGTCTGTGAGGCATACTTAAGCTAACTGTCACCAAGCAGGAGTTTTGCGGACGATATCCCGCTTCCAGCTTTTCAACGAATACAGGATCGGTGATACCGGCATCTTTCAAGCACTCTCCCCTAGTCGTTACAAGTGTGCCTTTCCACTGCTTGCTTCCCCTCGCTCGTTCCGCACTCCGCACATGAAATTCTACTGCATGAACTAATTGCAGCGTCTGGCGCTGAGGGAATGGTAACGCTTGCAGAAAGGGAACCGTAACATATCTCAATGAGTTGTGAAGAATATAGGGCGTATTCTCACAGTATTTTAACACATCTGCTGGCTGAACCCTTCCTGCTGGACGCCACGATCCGGGCAAAAGCGAGCGATTTTCACTGGCAAAACCAAAATCTGGCCCTGTTTGGGCTAGGGGGATTTCTAGGATGTCTAATAATTGAGGTTCTTTGCCCAGTACCAGTCGGGTATTTCTGGGAATCCGACCGTCATCTAATTTAGATACCGGACGAATCCATTTTCCTGTCCTGGGTTCGATCCCAGCGATACAAGTGTCGCCATGCTTCCATGAATTAGCAAGGCAGATAATTCGAGTCAGAGGTGGCATATTTTTTACTTTTTCTCTACATACGCAATTTTATCGCTTTGCCGCTTGTAAGCTTCTTTAAGGCACTCCTCTCGCGAGCGTGCCGGCAAGGCTTGCGGCGCGTCAAAGAGAGAAAGCTGTACCGGCGTCCCCGACTCTGGCTGATTCAGTTTGTGCGAAACGAGCAGCCTGTCTTCTAGATGTTTGTGCGGTTCTAATTCGCCTGTCTTTAAAATGTGATTTATATGAATCGGCAATTCTCGTAAGTGCTGGCAAACTAAAATAGCTCGGTGGCATTCGATTGGATCTTGCTCGGCACACATCAGCGATATTTTATCCTTTTCCAAATCCTGGATTAACCGCTGAATTCCTTCGTGAAATAGTTCGGTGTAGGCAATTTTTTCGTATAAGGCTTTGCCCCCCACATAACAGCTGGGATCGGCGGGTCTTGCGCCCAGCTCTCGACCGAGGAAGATGTACTGAATGCCGGCACTTAATAGGGCGGCTTTTAAGGCAGATTGATTGAAATGGGCCAAATAGCGGCTGTGGGGATGCGATCGCACATCGGCAAGAGCCGTTATTCCGTGCCTCTGGAGCAATGAAATAAAGGCTTCAATACTGTGATTGGAGTGACCTATAGTGAAGAGTTCCATCGGAGAACCGTTAGTGATTGCCAAGCACCAGCAGATTATAGCATCTGTTGCTGAATTTGACCAGAGCGGGCCGGCGGGCCAGGTAGCCCGGAGGCGCGACCTCATCCGGCTGAATGTAAACTTTATTAAATTTTTGTTAAAATAGAATAAACCTTAAACACAGAACCCGCTCTGACCGGAAAAATTGACGCCGCTGACAAAAAACAGCTAAGTTAGTCGCATTTAGTATAAATACTGACGCTACGGGAGAGGCTTGCGCCGCCAGCGCCCGCGCAGGCGTCCTACCTTCGAGGCGTATCAGGGTTGACATCACTGTACCTGACAGCGGCACCGCCGCCGAAAGGACTCATTAACATCGACTGTCAGGATTTGCCAGCAATTGATCCGCTGATCGGGTTTTACCGAGGGAACTCACCTGTCTTGGTATCCAAGAGAACTCCAGAGGCAGATCCCTGAAAACCGCTGACAGTCCTGAAAAATTTTCGCCCCGATCCACCGAATGGAGGTTGCTTTCCGTGCAGAATAAGCCAGTCCAGCAAACGATTCACAGGCCAGTAGCTAACCTAGAAACAGTTGACCCCATATCTCTCCCGGGGACAACCCCACACGCACACCAGAGGACAGAAGTGACTCCGCACGACAGTGAAGAACGATTTCGCCGGTTTGTCGAGCAAGTACCGGCAGCTGTGGCGATGGTGGATTGCCAGATGCGCTATCTGGCGGTGAGCCGGCGGTGGCTGAGTGACTACGGTTTGGAAACCTGTCAGCCAACCGAACCCCGCAACACCCATCGAGCCAAACTAGCAACTCCAAACTCGATTATCGGGCGCTCTCACTACGAAGTCTTTCCCAACCTCCCCGATTCTTGGAAAGAAATCTGCGAGCGCTGTTTGGCCAAAGGGCAGGGGGAGTGCCTTGAAGATAGCTTCACCACGCCCGATGGCCGCGCCGAGTGGGTGAAGTGGGACATCCAGCCCTGGCACAGCAGTGCCGGTGTTCTCGGCGGGCTGATCCTGTTCAGCGAAGTCCTCACGGAGCGCAAGCAGCTGGCGGCGAGGCTGCAACTCACGCAGTTCGCGATGGACAAAGCCGCTGACGCCATCTTCTGGATGACATCAGACGCTTCCCTGAGCTACGTCAACGAAGCCGCCTGCCGGTTGCTGGGTTACACTCAGGAAGAACTGCTGTCCCTGAAAGTCTACGACATCAACCCGCGCTTTTCAGCAGGTGCCTGGGCGGAACACTGGCGAGCCATCAAGCAATTTCAGTCCTTCAACTTTGAATCCGAACACCGCACCAAAGAGGGCCGGCTTTTTCCCGTCGAAGTCACTGTCAATTATTTAAAATTCAACGGCTCTGAGTACCACTGCGCTTTCGTGCGGGACATTACCGAGCGCAAACAAGCCGAGGCTCAGCTGCAAAATGCCAAAGATCAGCTGCAAGCTGTCTTAGATGCCGTACCAGGCTTAGTTTCTTGGATAGATTCCGATTTGCGGTATCTCGGCGTCAACCGGCATCTCGCTACCGCCTTTGACTTGTCGGCAGAAAGCTTCGTCGGTCGAGAGGTTGGCTTTATGGAAAGCCGCCCCGGATTCGCTGAATTTGCCAGCCAGTTTTTTAACTCGAACTCTCAGACAACCTCTCAAGAGGTGGGCGTGGGAATTGACGGCACGCGCCGCAACTATTTAATAGTTGCTCAGAAGTACCATCAAGGCACTCAAGCGGTGTTTGTCGGCGTGGACATCACCGAGCGCCGCCGGATGGAAGCCGAACTGCGCCGCAGCAAAAACCTCTACCGCACGCTGGCTGAAAATTTCCCCAACGGTGCCGTGTGCTTGTTTGACTCCGAGCTGCGCCACACTGTCGCTGAAGGCACCGAACTCGCAAAAATGGGACTTTCCAAAGAATTAATGGAAGGAAAAACCATTTGGGAAGTCTTTCCGCCGGAAACCAGCGCCGCCATTGAGCCGCTTTACCGCGCCGCACTGGCAGGAGTTGCGACAGTTGC